>JAPUGI010000281.1 GCA_027292925.1 Gammaproteobacteria bacterium | reverse complement strand
TTACCAGGCGCAATGGAGTTCGCCATACCTGGATGTGGGTCAAATATGTTCATCGTATTATTCAATAGCATTCCGGTTCCAGGCACGGTTGCCTTGGAGCCAAAAGCACTATGGATCGTATGCGTTGCAGTAATTACATTTCCGTCCATGTCTGCGGCCGCCATGTGTGTCGTACAATTTGATTCTGTCTGATAGGCAGTCTCGACAGTACGCGCGTCCTTCATACTGAACTGCAACCGGCGTTTACCTGCGAATTCCTTATCGATCAGCATCTCGACAGGCACATCAACAAATTTCGGATCACCCATGTATTGGCGTCGATCTTCAAAACCGATCTTGATCACTTCTGCTAACAAGTGAACACTGTCGGCGGTACCAAATCCCATGGCACCAATGTCAAAAGCTTCAAGAATATTCAGCATTTCAATGATGTGAACACCACCGGCAGTCGGTGGTGGAGGACCTATAATATGAAAACCCCTGTAGGTCCCGTGAACTACATCCATCGTCATCGTTTCGTAATGGCGGAGATCATCCATCGTAACAAGACCCCCTTCTCCGGAAATATAATTCACAGCGAGTTCGCCCAGAGGACCGTTATAGAGAACCTCTGGTCCTTCCTTAGCAATCAACTTCAGCGTCTTTGCATAATCAGACTGCTTTACCAGGTTGCCAGGCTCAAGTGGAACGCTACCTGGTAACCAGGTCTTTGCAGTTTCCGGAAATAACGCAATGTCATCAGCAAACTTATTTATGATTTCACACAGATACCCGGAAGCTATAAACCCCATATCTGCATACAGGATTGCAGGTTGCATGACGTCAGCAAGAGACATCGTTCCATACGACTGTAATGTCTCGGTCCAACCTCTAAGTGTTCCTGGCACCCCGGTAGCGCGCACACCGATCTCGTTTTCACGACCTTCAACTTTCTGATAATCAGGCCAGGTGTTCGAGAGTGGTTGGTACATATCATCAGCGGCAGCTGCCGGTGCGATCGTATAGTTGTTGATAAATTTGTGTTCGCCTGAAGCCAACCGAATCGTTGACATACCAGCCCCAAAAATACCGACCATCATCGGTTCTACTACCGTTAGTGCAAATAGTGAGGCAATTGCTGCGTCAATAGCATTTCCACCGGCAGCCAATATTTGGTTCCCTGCGGCAGATCCCAACGGATTGTTGGTAACCACCATACCGCGGGAACCGGTTGCAGACATTTTCTCGGGGGTAAATTGGGTATCTGCTAATGACCGCCAGTTTCCTGCCATGTGAATCCTCTTTTTACAAAGCTTTGTAGCGTAACATCAAACTATTATTACCAGTAAACTGCATCGGACAGTCCACGGCACCCGGGGACATCAGAATGCCAGAACCTTTCATAAGATATCTTGAACCCGATGACGCAAGTGGTCTGGTTGAATGTTTTCGTCTCTGTTACGGGGAAACCTATGCAAACGAAACATTTTATGACGCCGGGCTCATCACCTCGATGATCGAGTCCGGCGAACTTCGATCAGTGATCGCAGAGTTAGACAACCGTATCGTGGGACATACCGGGCTTACTGTTCGCTCTGCCTCCTCGCTCGCAGCTGAGGCTGGCAATACTGTTGTTGCGCCTGATATGAGAGGACAAGGCTTACTCGGAAAGCTTGGCACGGCTCTGCGTCAGCGGACTTTGGATGAGGGGTTAGTGGGTTATATCCATTACCCCACGACTGCCCACGACATTATGCAAAAAGGAGCCACAGCCGGTACAGGCAGAGAAACAGGAATAATGTTGGCTTACATTCCGGCGGAAACTAATTACGTTGATTTTGACAAGCAGGATTTAGACAAGAAGGATTTTGAAAAGGCGGGACGCCTTGCAGCGACTATTGTTTATCAGCCGGTCGCCGAATCACCAGAACGGTCGGTCTATCTTCCGGGAAGATACATACAGCCTATTCGTTCACTTGCGCAGGCCCTTAACCTACAAAGGAAATTCTACGAGCCAGGTATCCCGGCCTTTGCTGAAAGCCTGTTCAAGCGCCAGGAAAATATCAGGAGAGGGCTATCTAACATCACCATCAACCAGATTGGAGTCGATTTACCGGAAAAGGCTGCTGATTTTGTAGGAGATGGCTCGACTGCTGTGATTCACGTGGATCTCAATATGGATGATCCGGGGATAGATTATGCAGTGGAAACCCTGGTCACGAATGGATTTATCTATTCTGGCTGGTTGCCGGAGTTTCATCAGAGCGACGTGCTAAGAATGCAAATGCTGGTCAATCCAGAAGAGGATAACTACCAACCCAATCTCGTTACAGAACAAGCCAGATCGCTACTCACTCTCATGATTGAGGAACGCAAGTCCCAAACAGGTTAACGCCGGTAATCGATAAAATTGTGCCATTGCAGGACGTACTAGAGGCGGAACGACTAATGGAAGAACGTAAAATCTTTGGCAAGATCGTACTGGTGCCATGAAAAATCTTACGTCTGGTGCAGGCATAGCATCTAGTTCCCCAGGTACCTATCCAGGGTTTTACTCCAGTCATCACTCCTTACGATACGTAATAACTCTTGATTGATCGGCTCTCTCAATTTGCTATTCTGTGGCAAGGCGAAACCATAATCCTGGCGCTCAAATGTCACTGGTGATACGTCAATCTGACCCGGAAACTCAACGCGTGCGTAGTATTTTATGAGTGGCGCATCATAAACCATTGCATCTACTCTCCCTCTGGCTACCGCTCTTAGACCTTCAACTACTGTCGGAAAAGTCTTGGTGGTAATGCCGTTTCGTTCAAGATACAGCTCACTGGTAGACCCAGGTACAGTCGCTACACGCGAATGAGCCAGGTCTCTAGGGCCATGCATGGTAGTTTCAAGCTTGTGCACGGTCAATACACTCGAAAACGCTGCGATAAAACTTGCCACTATCATCAGTGCGGTAAACATCCATATAATGCCGAGCAGCCTGCCAATTTGGGTGAGTGGTGTCTTGTCGCCATAGCCGACCGTCGTCATCGTAGCAGCCGCCCACCATAACCCTTCACTAACATGTCGGATGGTATGGCTATCCTCCTGACTGCCTTCGTGTTTGTGTTCAACCAGCCACATCACCCAGCCCACGATCAGCAGCATCAAAACAAGTAAGCTGACAACCTGAAGGAACTGCCAAGAGAACAACTGTTGAAAAACTGCTAACCAAACGTTTGACTGTCGCCTCGGTAGTGTGGCAATTGCAAATCCGGTCGAATGATGGGGATGGGTGAAATCCATTACTAGCTCACGATCTTCCGTTACCGTAAGTGCAGCTAGGGCCGCATCCAACTCCCCGTTTTTCACACCATCCAAAAGTTCCTGCAACGTGCGCTCTTCAAACTCATATTCAAATTGAAGCCGATAAGCTATTTCGCGCCACAGATCGATACTGATACCCGACCATGTGCCATCGAAATCCTTTATACAAAAAGGTGGGGTGTGCATGGTACCAATGCGCAAAGGGCGTTCATCTGCCACAGAATCAATCGTTTGTGCTGCAACCAATGAAGCTGAATCCAGGCAAATCCAAATTGCGGCAATAATTACGGCAAATTTGCGCCACATGGCTGCTCTCCACTGTAGTTACTCATTGGCTGGGGTCAGTATATGAAAAATATTGCACTTATGTACGCTATTACTCTGTTGTGAATATAATTAATGTATGACTGATACCCAGGAACTCTGCCTCAAGACTGCAACTGAGCTACGGTGCTTAATCGACGACAAGACAATTTCAGCAGTTGAACTGCTGAATGCTCATCTTGAACAGATTGAAGCAACCAATCCCACTGTCAACGCCATCGTCACTTTGGCTCCTGAACATGCACTTGCTATGGCAAAAAATGTCGATGCACAAATTGCGCGTGGGGGAAAAACCGGTTTGTTGGCTGGCCTGCCTGTAGCACACAAGGACCTGCACAACACGAAAGGAATTCGAACTACCTATGGCTCACGAATTTACAAGGATCATGTGCCGGACGAGAACGCACTGATCGTGCAAAGAATCATCGACGCAGGCGCTGTCACTTTAGGTAAAACCAATACTCCGGAATGGGGCGCAGGCTCACAAACTTTCAACGAAGTCTTCGGTGCAACAAAAAATCCATACGACACCAGCAAAACCTGCGGTGGAAGTTCAGGTGGCGCTGCCGTGGCACTTGCCAAGGGAATGGTGCCCATTGCAGACGGTAGCGATATGGGAGGTTCGCTGCGTAATCCAGCCAGCTTCTGTAATGTAGTAGGTTTTCGCCCCTCCCCCGGTCGTGTTCCCACGTATCCTTCTCTATCTGCATGGTTTTCAATTCCGGTGGTAGGCCCAATGGCTCGCACTGTAGAAGACTGCACATTACTGCTGGCCGCAATTGCAGGCCCCGACCCAAGAGTACCTATTTCCATTGACGAACCCGGTACCAATTTTCTTAATTCGTTACAACGGGAATTCAAAGGGGTGAAAATTGCGTTAAGTCCTGACTTCGATGGCCAAGTTCCAGTGGCTAAAAGTGTACAGAAAGTAGTAACCGACAGTAGTTCTGTTTTTGATGCCATCGGCTGCAAAGTAGAGGCTGCATGTCCCGACTTTTCCGGCGCTGACTTCGCTTTCAAGACCTTGCGCGCCTGGTCATTTGCAGCGAAACACGAGGAGAATATCGAAAAATACAGGGAGCTGTATAAGGAAAGCATTATCTGGAATGCTGAACAGGGGATGAAACTCAAGGGTGAAGATATCCACAAAGCGGAGAGCGAAAGAACAAGCCTGTTTCGTCGGGTTGTGCATATGATGCGGGAGTATGAATTTCTTGTGTTACCCGTCTCCCAGGTAGCACCATTCGACATTACCGAGGAATATGTCAAGGAAATTGAAGGGCAGAAGATGCACACTTACATCGACTGGATGCAGTCCTGCTACTTCATCTCCTGCACCGGGCTTCCAGCCATTTCAGTTCCCTACGGGTTCACCCCCGAGGGTCTACCTGTCGGTATACAAATTGTCGGCAGGCACCACCAGGATTTCTCAGTCCTGCAACTCGCTTACGCTTTCCAGCAAGCCAACACTAACGTGATGTGAGGCGAAAGGTCCACCAGTGATCGGGCCTTTGCCGAACCTCGGTCGATCCAACTTTTGCTGCACGGGCTCGCCATGCGGCGTCCAGCTCGCCTTCATCAAGTACGCGGGAAAACATTATCGGATAGACGGATACACCAGCGCGCACACGGCCTGCCGGGGTAGCTAGTGCTTTAGATGACCAGAACTTCCCATCACAATGCGAGCAGCTTATATATAACGCACCGGCTGTGGACATGCAGTTAACATTTACAGAGTATGGCACCGGGGTGGTTACTTCGACCTGGCACAAAGGCACATCGCCTGCAGCGTTTACAAATGACCAGTCACTCACCGGGTCCTGGATCTCCTCACCGGACAACGGACCGCCTGCCACCGTCGCGCAAGGACAAACAAACCAGAGTGAGCCCGCCGCTGCCAAAGCAAGCAGGCCAATGCAGACTAATATCACACGTATCATTTCGGGTATTGGATTCCGGTTTCAATATGAGGATCATACGCCGTTTTCCCCGCAGTTCACCTGTTTCGAAATACAGCTGCCGCCACTTACCAAGTGAAATTGCCAACACCGCCAGAGGCATCGTACTATTGCGGCAACCGGGGCATGGACGATTTAACAAGATGAAAAAACCGTCAGAGACGGACCATGATTCCTCTAAAGAAGGATTAATTTGGAATCAAATTGCGATCGTTGGCTTCGGTATTATCCTGGTTTCGACGTTACTGGTTCTGATCTTCGCCAGTCTGTAATCGGATCTACCCAGCCGGGGATTATCACCGAGGATGCCTGATGTTTGAAGCCGAAACTTTCGTGACCCACCTTGAGTGCAGTGAGACTGGTAAGCACTACCCACCAGATACACTCTACAATCTGTCCGAGACGGGCAAGCCTCTGCTGGTGAGATATGACCTTGATGCACTTGGTGCTTCTATTTCGAAAGAAACACTAGTCAATCGGTTACCTGAATTCTGGCGATATCGGGAATTCCTGCCGGTTCGCAAGGCAGCAAATATCGTTCGCCTTGGGGAATTGATGACACCACTGATCCCTTCGAACTATTTCCAGGAAACGCTCGAAATGCCATCAGTACTCGTCAAGGACGAGGGCAGGCTCCCCACCGGATCCTTTAAGGCGCGAGGCCTTGCCGTGGCAGTTTCCATGGCGAAAGAACTCGGCGTAAAACGCATGGCCATGCCTACCAATGGCAACGCGGGTGCGGCATTGGCGGCCTATTGCTCACGCGCTGGCATTGAGAGTTACGTTTTCTGTCCCGATGACACACCAGAAATCAATGTTCGAGAAATTGCTTTCCAGGGGGCCCATACTTTTCGAGCGAACGGGCTGATTAACGAGTGTGGCCGAATCGTGGGTGAAGGCATACAAGCAACCGGCTGGTTCGACACATCCACCTTAAAAGAGCCTTACCGAATCGAAGGCAAAAAGACGATGGGACTTGAACTGGCTGAACAACTTGGCTGGCAATTGCCCGACGTGATTCTTTATCCAACCGGGGGCGGCACTGGTCTGATTGGTATGTGGAAGGCTTTCGAAGAACTCGAAGCAATCGGCTGGATTGATAGCAAACGCCCGCGGATGGTGGCGGTTCAAGCCGAGGGCTGCGCCCCCATCGTGAAAGCATTCGAAGAAGGTAAGTCCCATGCCGAATTCTGGGACAATGCACACACAGCCGCAGCGGGGATAAGGGTACCGGCAGCCATCGGCGACTTCCTGATATTGGCTGCAATTCGTGCCAGCGACGGGTTCGCCACTGCTGTCAGCGATCAGGACATACTGGAAACCCAATCTCGTATCGCGCGGCGGGAAGGGCTGCTGCTATGCCCCGAAGGTGCGGCAACTGCAGCTGCACTGATCAAGGAAGTCAGTAGTGGCCGCATCGACAAGGATGAAAAAGTCATTCTGTTTAACTGTGCAACAGGATTGAAATATCCCATGCCACAGGCCGATGAGTTTATAGACCTGACATCCCCTGTTAACTATGACAATTTGGTGAAAGTTTATGGACCTGAAGATAGTTGATGGAGATCTACTCGATCAAGAAGTTGAGGTGATTGTCAACCCGTGGAATCGGAACGTTATTCCATGGTGGCTTTTATTACCACAGGGCGTTTCAGGTGCCATAAAGAGACGTGCCGGATATTCGCCATTTCGGGAACTCGGAAAGCTTGGAGTTATTCCACTTGGGGGTGCGGTTGAAACTTCCGCAGGCCGATTACCATTCAAAGCCATCATACATGTCGCAGGAATCAGTATGTTCTGGATTTCATCGGAGCAGTCGATCCGGGATTCAGTGAAGAACGCTATGGCTATCGCAGAAACACGTGGTTATCGTTCGATTGCTTTCCCACTTATCGGTGCCGGAACAGGTGGAGGTAAGGCAAAGAAAGTCATCGCGATGATGCAAGACGAGTTGACGGGTATAGAATTTGAAGGAGAGGTCAGGATTGTTAGATATGTGGGCACCACTACCTAGGTGAAGCAGACCTAGCCGGTTGCTCGCTACTATGTTTCTCGGCCCTTTTCCTGGTTCGGATCGGCTCCGCTTCCTGGCTTACTGGCTTCTGCATCCTGCGGCGCCGGATCGTCGCCGTGCCACAAGTAGCCCGATGGTTCACTGCCCCTGGAGAATCGTTGCCAAAGCGCGGGCAAAATGCTCCAAAGGGCCGCGACACCGAGAACCCAGGCCGTCGAGGTCCAGCCCCAGAAGGGGAAGACTGCGGCTCCAACCACGAGGATCGTTATCACGAAGCCGAAATGCAGAAAGTATGTCTTACGGCCTTCGAGTCCCTGGGAAACAAAGTTTAAGATCAACGCACCGACCAGCAGCGAAACGAGCGCACCAAGCATACTTAGGATATCCATCGGGTCAATATCTCCCACTGAAGACTAGCGCGACGACCAACGAATCAAACATGGCTCAAAAACCACCGACTGCACTGACAATACCCGCCACAAAGGGGTGCGAGACCCGTGCTCGCCACCCAGAAGTGTACAAATCGTGTGATGTGCATGCAAATGGCAGATGTTCCTGGGTGGATGACTCGATTTACTCGGGATATGTGGTCAATATACCAACTCGCATTATGTTGGAAATGAAGCCAAATGCCTGATCTCAAAAGTAAGCATCTGATGTATCTCAAGGGTCTTCTTTTCCTACTAGTTCTGCTTTTATCTACTGGCTTAATTTTGTTAGAAGCTCCTTCGTGGAAAATTGCTTTTCTCCTTTCTTTAACTATCTGGGCAGCGGCAAGATTTTATTACTTCATGTTTTACGTCATTGAAAAATATGTAGATAGTAGCTATAGATTCTCAAGCATGTATTCTTTTGCAAAATACTTAGTATCAAAAAAGTAAAGACGCTTAGTGTCTCGTTGGGATAGTCAGCCGACAAGATCAGCTCGGCCAACTGCGGCGGTTTTGCGGCAGAGTAGTACGATATAATCCAGACAGCGAACAAAACACGAAATCGATAGCTGAAAACTTTCGAGTGAGGGCTGGTGACGAAAGAAGGCGACACGGGACTGACCTGGGAACATCGGCTGGCGCTATGGCTTCCGGGTCCGCTACTTTTCGGCGCTTTCCTCGTCGCGGTGTGTCTTAGCGCGGCGTACCTAAGCTTCCAATGGTTTTTCGACTTACACGTCGAACGATCCGCGTTCGGCATAGTGTTATTTATCACATGGGGCCTGATTGCGCCCCGATATTTAATTGCCCCGCTCGACAGGCAGCAAAACGGGCTGGAGGTACCGCTTTCGGAACGCCACAAAACGGAGATCCGAGACCTTCAACTGCCCCGCGATGCTATCCGTGTCAGCCGCTTCACCGGTGCCGCGGGTGTCCTGGCGTTCTTCGGAATAATTGAGTTGCTTCTGGTCTTGCAGGGTTTCGACCTCATCACCCCGTGGATTCAACTCCATGACGGTAGCGCAACCTTTGCCCTGGCCCTGCTGTCCGGCTGGTTTGTGCGCTTCCTCTACTTCTCGTTTGCGGGTTTCTACTCACCGCCCAGTCCGCAGAGGTCCGACATCGATCTTCTGAATCTCGAGAATATCTACGCCTTCGGCCGCAGTGGTCTGCGTGGTACGCTCGTCTGGTTCATAATACTTGCGATCAGTGGGCTATTGATCCTACCCGGGCTGGGCTCCGGTCTTTGGGCCATCCTTCCCCTCTTCGCGATCAGCCTCGGGGTCGGCCTTTTTGGTCTCCTGCTGCCCGCTCGTGAGGTACGGAGTTTGATACGGGCCGTGAAGCGCGAGGAGTTGGTGCGGTTGGAGCCACTGCTGCATCAGGCGCGTGACAACGCACTGACGGGTGATGTATCCACCCAGGGCCGTCTGACCGACCTTCTCGCATACAGAACCCAGGTCGAGTCGACGTCGGAGTGGCCCTTTGACTCGTCCACGCTCTTGCGCTTCGGACTCTACGTGTTCATACCCGTCGCCTCGATGATCGGCGGGGCACTGGTGGAGCGCGTCGTGGGTATGGTGCTCGACTAACCTCAACACTTGGGTGACGA
>JAPUGI010000280.1 GCA_027292925.1 Gammaproteobacteria bacterium | reverse complement strand
GCTCCCCTTGGTCGGCTTTGCCCGCTGGGCCGTCGATGGATTCTTTGTAAACCTCCAGTGGCGTCGCACCATTGAACGTTTGATGCGGGCGCTCGGTATTGTAAAAATGGAAGTACTTCCGCAGCCCTTTTCTCAACTCTTCCGTCGTCGCGTATTCATTGAGGTAAACCTCTTCATATTTTACCGAACGCCATAAGCGTTCAATAATATTATTGTGCATGGCCCGTCCTTTGCCGTCCATGCTGATTCGAATGCCGTGCTCTTTCAATACCCCTGTAAAGGCCTTGCCGGTAAACTGAGAGCCCTGGTCGGTATTGAATATCTCCGGCGCGGGATATAGCCTGAGCGCCCGCTCCAGCGCGCTAACACAAAAGCTTTCGTCCATGCTGGCTGACACCTCCCAGGACAGGACTTTGCGGCTATACCAGTCCATGACTGCAACAAGGTAGACAAATCCACCTGTCAGGCGAATGTACGTGATATCAGTACACCACACCTGGTTAGCCTGGCCGATATCCAAGCCGTTGAGCAGGTAAGGATATATCTTGTGCTCAGGGCTGGGCTTGCTGGTGTTGGGGCTCGGTGCCACCGACTTTATGCCCATTTTTTGCATCAGCCGCCGGACCCGCTTACGATTGACCTGGTGGCCTGAACGGCGCAAATAATCACGCATTTTTCGGCTACCAAAGAAAGGGTGGCGCGTATATTCTTCATCGATCAGGCACATGAGATTCAGGTTTTCCTCTGATTCCGCTGCCGCACTGGCATTGCGATAGTAATTCGCTCGCGGCAGGCCCAATAATTCGCACTGGCGCATAATGCTCAGCCGGTTATGACCGGGTTCAATCATGGCAATTTTCTCGGCATTGCTTAGTCGAGATGTCCGGTCTTTTTTTTAAGCCAATCCACTTCGACTTTCAGCCGGCCAATCTGGTTATAGAGCTTATCCTTTTCTTCCTCGTGGCTTTCAGCCTGCTTTTTTCGCCCATTGCCAAACACGTCACTAGAGCTCTCCAGCAACAGTTTTTTCCATGCATTTACCTGGCTGGGGTGGACGTCAAACTCAGCCGCCAATTGGTTAACGGTCTGGTGCCCCTTCAGTGCCTCGATCGCTACCTTGGCTTTAAATTTTGATGTAAATGACTTGCGTTTCATGACTTCCCCTTGATTCAGTGGTTTCTATTTTAACTCACTGTCTCAATTTTGGGGGCCACTATATAGTTTTAATGAAAAAGCAGAGCCAGATCGTAAGGACAAAAAGGAAGACAAAAAGAATAATGATTTAGGTCGAACTCGGAAACGTGATCGGTAATTGTATTATCGGTAATTGTATTAGGCGGCACTTGATCTGACAGACAGTGTCAGATTTCAATGTCTCCTTTTACCCAAAGCGGTCAGATGGGCTATGATGAGGCGAGAGGCCCGAATCGACTCAAATTTGCCCTTCAGGATTACGCCATGAAGACGCGAACTAAACGTCACCTCGACATATATTCCGCCGTTATAGGGCTCGATAAGGTACTGACAAATTAAGCCATTGATACACAGAGAATTCCGCCATTCGTAATCAAGCAACCGCCCTACTCCATTCAGCAAACGCACCTATCCTGAGATCGCGATAACGCTCAGCTCTGACCAGGTGCCTACCCAAATTGAACAGATTACCGACAGCAGCGTGGGCGTTCAGAAAGCTCTGGGCCTGCCTGACTGATTTGAATCTCCGCATCCCACGTTCCGGCACCCGGGTCGG
This sequence comes from Gammaproteobacteria bacterium, assembly GCA_027292925.1. GTDB lineage: Bacteria > Pseudomonadota > Gammaproteobacteria > Pseudomonadales > Azotimanducaceae. The sequence goes on along the minus strand of JAPUGI010000280.1, from coordinate 2,711 downwards.
CTCATGTGACTGTTCCGCTCGGTTGTTCGCATACTGTGAGGTGTCATGGATAACATCGGGCATCAGCTCTCGACGAGCGACGCCATAACTCCTTAGTTTGTCTGTAACGATCTTTCTGGGTTCGTCGCCATGCGATCTCAACAGACGTTTAAAAAACCGCGTTGCCGCTGCTCCATCACGCTTGCCCTGCAAGAAAACATCAACAACTTCACCATCCTGGTCAACAGCACGCCATAGATAATGCTGTTTGCCGTTGATCTTGACGAAAACCTCATCGATGTAGAAAGTGTCGCCATAACCCTGATGCTTCCGCTTCAATTTTCGTGTGTATATAGTTCCGAATTTGATGCACCACAGCCTGATTGCTTCATAGCTGACTATGATTCCTCGCTCAGAGAGCAAATCCTCAATATCACCATGACTGAGATTGAATCTGTAGTACAGCCAGACCGTATAGCTGATGACATCAGGAGGGAAGCGATGGCGTTTGTATGTGTTCATCCGCCGATTCTACCAACTGGGGCGGGTTAAGTTGTCAGTACCGTAGCAGCTACTGCCTGACTTGCCGGCACCGGTCTTTAGAGCTACTCCCAGTCTTCGTCATCTTCAAAGTCGGCAAAGTCGTCTTCCTGCGGAACACCGCCGTTGAGGTAGGTTGCGCGCGATTGCAAATAGGCGCTTCGCATAAAGACGTAGCGGTCACCCGTGATCAGGTCATCGACAGCCAGCAGGCCAGCGCGGTAACTAATCACTTCAACCGTCCAGAATAAATAGGCCTCCTCAGTTTCCCACGCCCAGACAGGGATAGATGTGTAGGTATCGACAAAGTATCCCGTCGCACTGCGCGCAGTACGGGGGCCAAACAGAGGAAGCATAACGTAGGGTCCACTACCAACCCCCCATACCATCAGCGTCTGGCCAAAATCAGCGCGTTGAGCCTCTATTCCCATCTTGGTGGCCACATCAAACAGTCCGACCACACCCACTGTAGTGTTAACCATAAAACGGCCTATGCTCTGAGCTGCTGCTGAGGGACGACCCTGCAGAAGCGCGTTGAACATAAAATTGAACTCATAAATATTGTAAATGAAATTGGCAACACCGCGCTCCGCGGGATCCGGCATCACCTTGTGATAGCCGCTCGCTACGGGGCGCAGCAGGTAGCGATCCAGTGTCTCGTTGAAAGCAAAGATCTTACGGTTCACCGGTTCCCAGGGGTCGATGTCTTCTATCTCCTCCTGACCAAAGGCGGAAGAAACGGGAAGAGCCAACATGATGATGAGGAGATAGCGCAAGAGGGACATGGGTCTGCTGATAGTTGCCAAGCTGCAGATGCTACTCTTCCGCGGCAGCTTGGACAATAGATTTGCGCACGTCCAGGGTGGCTGTCTGAGCCAGGGTAGGGTAAGCGCATGGCTGACTTCGCCGGGCTAACTATCGGAATGCGCGGGTGCACTAACTACTCGATGGTGCCCCGACAATGATCACGGTGCCAAAAAAGCTGTTTACCCAGTCGATGTCGTGCTGTCGGTCCATCCGATACACCTGTGGGTGGCGAATTTCTAATTTGTTATAAGAGTTAGACAGTTAGCCGACATCCCGTCGCCAGACCATCCACCCCAACTCCTTCCACCACATCACCGACCTCGAGAGCGTCAGGTTCGTCGGGTGCAGATGAAGTTTGTTACTCCCCCGGGTACACCCCCTTTGCCAGACATCCATCTTGATATATCTGTTCGTGGAAAATTCAGGATTTTCATATACCCCAGGATGGCGCTTGCTTCCCACCGCACCCAGGATCTTACCGGTCTACCCCGGAGTGGCAATCTTTGGGGGGTTGGGTTTTGGAATACTCTGCCGAGGTATCAATGTAATGAACCATCCCCATCCACGCTACTGAACGGCAGCTCTTGCTGGAGGCAGCCGGTGGGCATGTGGTACGGTGACAGGCTAATTTCGACTCACGCCGGTCATTTAACGCCCCGATTCAGCCGCCGGCGTAGCCGTAGCGGAAACCACCGCTTTTTGAAGTCCTCGTTGATGGCTTTGTCAGGTTTCTTGGATTTTTAGATTCATCGTTCTGTATACCCTACACTTTCTCGCAAGAATGCTTGGCAGCCAACTCAAGCAGATAAGGAGCCACAAGGCCTTCATACTCCTTCTTCTGTTCGTCTGGTAAATCTTTCCATCCTGTAATCCTACCGCGACATCTCTTAGAGCCACACATGCACTGCTTCGGGAAATAATCAACACCGTAATTTCTCATAGCATAATCGAAGACTATTTCTTCATTAATACTGATATTTCTTATGGCTACAAAGTCATGTGCGCCAGTTTCATTTACTCTAATACCACAATTGGGGTCACAGGAATGATTAACCCTAGTTATTAATCCAGCGTGAAGTACATACTCATTTTCGCCTACCTGTGAAGCATGAGCGTGATTCCCATTCAATACTTCTTTAATAACGCCAACCATCACTATGTCACCAACCTTAAATGATTTGGTAGCGAAAACACCTTCTCCCTTTCCAGAAGACTTCCTTAACTAAAATCCATCTTTCATATGTAGCCTCATTAAAAACCTAACGTTCGGCTTCATCGCGCGTCCCCTGCAGCGCCGGGTTGGGCGTGCCGCTCGCACGAGAGCAGTGATGGCGCAACAGTGCGCCAAGTTCACCATGCTTACAGGCATCGGCTTCAGCGATAAT
>JAPUGI010000028.1 GCA_027292925.1 Gammaproteobacteria bacterium | reverse complement strand
ATTTTTCTTGGACTTGCAGTTGGATCGAAACTTCAGGCAGATCAATTCCTGGTACTGGAAACCCTGGGTATCCTAAGCCTTGGCATCGTGGCGTTTTGCATAGGCACCGCTTCAGGCGTGATCATGGCAAAACTCATGAACCTGGTGTCCTCCCAGAAAATAAACCCGCTGATTGGTGCCGCAGGCGTCTCGGCGGTACCCATGGCGGCAAGAGTCGCCAACCGGGTTGGCCTGGAGGAAAATCCACATAACTTTTTGCTGATGCATGCCATGGGTCCCAATGTGGCGGGCGTGATTGGATCCGCAGTGGCGGCAGGTGTCCTTATCCGCTTCGCGGGCTGACAACGAAAACCTGCGTTAACGAGAGGAGGGGTAAGTGATGAGCGAACTCATGTCGATCGACGTATTTTGGTCGTTTCGCAGCCCCTGGTCGTATCTTGCCACCAGGAGACTGCGTCAATGGCAGGATCAATATCGGCTCAACGTCAACTTTCGACCCGTTTATCCAATCGCCATCCGTACGCCTGATTTTTTTCACCAGGTAGATCCACTGTGGCTTCCCTATTTCATGACAGACGTGTTCAGGGCGGCAGAATTCCTTGAATTACCTTTTGTGTGGCCTAATCCTGATCCGGTACAACAGTATGCTGATGAAGAAGGAAAGATGCAGACTCATGAAGACCAGCCTTACATTTTTAGGCTAACGCGGTTGGGAATTGTGGCGCAGGAGCAGGGTCGTGGTATGCAGTTTGCTGATGAAGTATCAAGTTTGATCTGGGGCGGAACTGTAGATTGGTATCAGGGGGACTATCTTGCCAGGGCAACGGAAAAAGCAGGCCTGGATTTAGTGGAGATGGATGGAATTATTAACTCAGAAAGCGATCGGCTGGAGCAAATCATTCAGAGTAATCAGCAGGCCCACGCAAAGGCAGGCCACTGGGGCGTTCCGACATGTGCCTATAAAGGTGAACCCTTTTTCGGCCAGGATCGGCTGGATGTTTTGCTATGGCGGCTCAAGAAGGAAGGGATGCTTGACAGAGCCTGACCCAGTTTGTAGCGTTAGCATCCCCCGAGAGAGAGAAAGATATTATGCAAGAACATCTTAAGTTTTATATTAATGGTGAGTGGGTTGATCCTGTGACTCCGGCAACGCTGGACGTGATTAACCCCACCACGGAAGAACCCTTTGCAACCATAAGTATGGGAAGTGCAGCAGATGTGGATAAAGCAGTTGCAGCTGCAAAAGCAGCGTTTGAGAGCTTTTCAAAGACGACGGTAGCCGAAAGAGCTGAATTACTGGGTGCTATTCTCGCGGAATATGCCAAACGGTACGATGAGATAGCACAGACAATTTCAACCGAGATGGGTGCTCCTATCTGGTTGTCAAAAGCGGCGCAGGCAGCAACCGGTCAGGCACACTTTGCGACTATCCTTGAGATTCTCAAAAATTATAATTGGGAAGAAAAGAAAGGAAACTACGTGCTGCTCAAGGAGCCTGTTGGCGTTTGCGGTTTGATTACGCCCTGGAATTGGCCCATTAACCAGATAACCTGCAAAGTAGCGCCAGCCCTTGCGGCCGGATGCACAATGATATTGAAGCCAAGTGAAGTTGCTCCCGTAAACGGTATCATTCTGGCGGAAGTCCTGCATGCCGCGGGTGTGCCTAAGGGCGTGTTCAATCTTGTCAATGGTGATGGCGCCAGCGTTGGTGAAGCCATGTCTTCACATCCTGATATTCACATGATGTCATTCACCGGTTCTACCCGGGCGGGTATTTTAGTCGCCAAGGCCTCGGCTGAAACAGTGAAGCGCGTGGCGCAAGAATTGGGCGGCAAGTCGGCCAATATTGTTCTTGAGGATGCCGATCTTCAAACAGCCGTTAGCGGTGGCATCAGCCAGATGTTCACTAATTCTGGACAGTCATGTAATGCACCCAGCAGGATGCTGGTACCGGCGAAATCCCACGACGAAGCGCTTAAGATTGCCAAGGCGACCGCGGAAACGGTGAAAGCTGGCGATCCGTTTGAGGAAGGCACAGTCATCGGACCTGTCGTTAGCGAGGTACAGTTTGACAAGATTCAGGCATTGATCCAGAAGGGTATCGATGAAGGCGCAGAGCTGGTTACCGGAGGCACAGGTCGCCCTGACGGGTTGAATGTTGGCTATTTTGTTAAGCCCACTATCTTTGGCGGTGTCAACAATGATATGACTATTGCCCGCGAAGAAATCTTTGGCCCGGTGTTGTCGATCCTTCCTTATGAATCAGAAGAAGAAGCAATAGAGATTGCCAACGACACGCCTTACGGACTGTCCGGCTATGTTCAGTCTGGCGATGTTGACCATGCCATGACTGTCGCCGCACAGATTCGCACTGGTAATGTTCATGTCAATGGCAGTGGACCTGACTTCGGTGCTCCATTTGGTGGTTACAAGCAATCTGGTAATGGCCGTGAATGGGGTGAGTTGGGATTTGAAGAATTTCTTGAAACCAAAGCGGTATTTGTTCCAAAGGTTGCTTGATCCGCGAGCGGGTCAAGCAATACGACCGGTGTCGCGCACGACCAAAGCGAAGGATCTCAGTCAGTAGTCCACCAGGAGATCCTTGGGCTCGCTACGCTCACTCAGGACAGGTGCTCACTCAGGACAGGCAGGACAGGGGGCAGGTATGCAAAAACTCTGCGAAGGTTACAGCCTGATCGAAGGTCCCCTCTGGGTCCCTGAAAAGGGATTGCTATTTAGCGACGTGCTGTTCGGTGGCGTGTTTTGCGTGGATAACGATGGCCATGTCAGCACCGTGTTTGAGCATCGGCGTGGAATAGGCGGGATGTCGCTGCATGAAGCAGATGGTCTTATCGTCAGCGGCAGAAACATCTCCTTCAAGCCGTTCGATGGTGGTACTACCATCACCATTCTGGATCGGGATGAGGGGAAGGGTATCGTCGGTTTCAACGACATCACCACGGACAGTGCAGGGCGCATCTATGCCGGTTCTCTCGGGGCGAGTCCCGTGTTTGAAGATGGCAGGGAACCGCAATCAGGTGACCTTTACCTAATTGAATTGGATGGAAATCCTAAAAAGGTGGGAGAAGATGTTCGACTCACCAATGGCCTGGGATTTTCTCCTGATGACAAGACGCTGTATCACTCGGATTCCAGGCGCCAGGTAGTGAACTGCTATGAAGTTGAAGAAGATGGCACGCTGGGTCCGAAGGAAGTTTTCGCCCGGGTGGAAAAAGGTGTGCCGGATGGTCTGGTCGTATCAGAAGATGGAAGAGTCTGGGTAGCGCTTGCAGGTGGGGGTCATGGCGTGGGTGTGTTTAGCGCAAGTGGTGATTTCCTCGAACTCATCGAAATCCCGCAACCCATGTGCACCAGTGTCTGTTTCGGTGGAGATGACATGAAGGATCTTTATATTGTCTCCGGTTCAGATGGTATGGATTCGGACAAGGCCGGTGCGGTGTACAAACATAGCGTCGATGTCGCGGGTCTGGTCGTGCCCAAAGCAAAGGTTAAACTGGGATAAACCCTATTCCGTGAGATCTGTCGGTAGCTCGTCGTAATGATGTTAGGATGACCTCGCTTTTCTTTGATTGGAGATTACGATGACGGTGCCCCTCTGGTGTTTGATGATCGGTGTTATTCTGCCCTATGTGTGGGCGTTTTCTTCCCTCCCGTTTCGAGCGAAACAATTTGGTAGCCCCGACCTAAAAGAACCACGTGTACAGGGTGAACAGCTAACAGGTTCAGGCGCGCGTGCCTGGGGCTCGCAGATGAATGCCTGGGAGGCCGTAATTGTATTTGGTGCCGCCACTGTAGCTGCAATCGTGGCCGGGGTTAGCCCGGAGGGTAATTGGTCGATGGCATCTATGATCTGGGTTGTAGCCCGCGCCAGCCATGGTGGTTTTTACATCAGGGGTATCGCACCGCTACGTATACTTGCATTTACAATCGGGATGGGGATGAGTTTCTGGATATTTGCCATGGCGATAATGGCTTGACCGGAGGTGGCTTGGCCGGAGGCCAAACACCTCCCGGGTGTAAGCGGGTTACCCTCTCGCTATTTCACTTCGTGAAACAGCTGCCGGGTGTAAGCGTTTGGCCTCTGGCCAAGCCGCCCTCTCACTATTTCACTTTGTGAAACAGCTGCCGGGGGAAGTGTTTGACCTGCGGTCAAGCCACTTCCTATTACCAGGTATCAATAAACGGTCGCTTCTTACCCTCGCGCGGCACAGGTTTGGGCGCTGACTTCAATCCAGCCATGATCCAGTGCCGTGAATCTTTTGGATCGATAACTTCATCGATTTCGAACGCGGTGGCAAAGTTAACTGCCTTGCCCCGGTTGTACATAGCGGCGACTCGCTTTTCGTATTCCTTCACGCGTTCCTCGGGGTCGGTGATGGCTTCAAGCTCCTTGCGATACCCAAGTTTCACTGCACCTTCCAGCCCCATACCGCCGAACTCACCAGTTGGCCAGGTAACAGTGAAAACCGACGCCTTAAAACCTCCGCCAGTCATGGCTTGTGCGCCCAGGCCGTAACCTTTTCTGAGCACGATAGAGAAAAGTGGTACGGTCAAACTGGAACTGGTGACAAATATGCGGCTAGCATGCCGGACCAGCGCGGTTTTTTCTATTTCCGGGCCAACCATAATACCCGGCGTGTCACAGAGCGTGAGGATGGGGATGTCAAACGCATCGCACAATTGCATAAATCTCGCTGCCTTGTCCGAACCGTCACTGTCGATGGCACCGGATAAGAAAGAGGGATTGTTGGCGATCAAGCCCATCGGCCTGCCTTCCACACGGATGAAAGAAGTGACCATACCGAGCCCAAAGTCTGGCCGAAGTTCCAACACGGAATCATCATCTGCCAGCAGGCGAATCAGCTCACGAATTTCATAGATTCGAAGCCGGTTCTCCGGAACTGAAGCACGTAACTTTCTTTGATCATCGCAGGACCAGTCGTCTCTTGGCCCTTGAAAGTACGAAAGTAGTTTTTTAGCTGCCTGCATGGCCTCCGCTTCGTCTTTCACGGCAATGTCGACAACTCCATTCGATACCTGGATATCCATGGGACCGACATCTTCCGGCCTGAAAATACCCAGACCTCCTCCCTCAATCATGGCAGGCCCGCCTATACCGATATTTGAATCCTCGGTGGCGATGACAATATCACTGCAGCCAAGGAGCACCGCGTTCCCGGCGAAACATCGACCCGTTGTTATACCGATTCTCGGTACAAGACCGCTGAGGTGCGCATAAAGTTGAAAAGCAAGGCAATCTAAACCGGCAATACCGGCGCCATCGGTGTCACCTGGACGACCGCCACCACCCTCGGCGATGAGGATGACAGGGATTTTCAGTTTCCCCGCCAGTTCAAACATGCGATCTTTCTTGCGATGGTTTTGCAGGCCCTGGGTCCCGGCAAGAACCATATAGTCATAAGACATGACAACGCATTGCGTGTCCTGGTGTGGAAACATGGCACCGTTCACGCTACCGATTCCCGTCACCATGCCATCACCTGGAGTATTTTTCATCAGGTCTTCCACCGACCTTCTTCGGCGTTGTGCTGCTATCGCCAATGAGCCATATTCCACGAATGTGCCAGGGTCACAAATATCAGCAATATTTTCACGGACTGTCCGATGTCCGGTTTTTCTTCTTTTTGCGACCGCAACTTCACGGTTCTCATCCAGACCGTAACTATGCCGTTCATAAGCTTCCTCTAAATCCGGCCTGATGTAATCAAGATCCAGCTGTTCATTGGATTCGATTGCTCCGCGGTCAACCTCTTTGTGTTCAATAAATACAAGACCGTGGTCTTCAAACACCGCATCACCAGTTTCAACGGCAACCAACCTAACGATGCCGCTAATGGGTGATTTTATTACATGTTCCATTTTCATGGCATCCATGATCATCAGCTCCTGCCCTTCGTGAACCTCGTCATCCACCTGGACGGAAATTTCCAGGATGGTCCCCTGTAATGGAGCTGTAACTGGTGTAGTACCTGCCGGACCTTCGCTGGAGTTATCCGGATTAGTTTCGACAGCTTGCTCAATAGTCTTGCCGTGATCCAATACAGCTAATGGATCGGTGCTCTGCAATTTTGCGCCAGCCAGGTTGGATCTATCGATTCCTTGAGCCTTAGCTGTTGAATGGAACATGACAGGGTGCGCATCCCCGCAGTTAAGTTCAGCCATATGCTCCTCAACATACCGTGTGTGGATATTGTTGTTTTCAAAGTCTTCCTCCTTTAGCAGGTTAGTCAGGAAAGGAAGGTTGATTTCGAAACCTTCAAGTCGAAATTCAGTCAATGCGCGGTAAGTCTTTTTCACCGCTGCTGAATAGTCCTGGGATTTTGAGTGCACAATCAGTTTGGCTAACAGTGAATCGTATCGGGTTGAAGTCTGGTATCCCGCATAGCCAAATCCATCCACCCTAATGCCGGGTCCGTTTGGCGGCTCATAAACAGCGATCAATCCACCGGAGGGCTTGAATTTCCCTTTTTTGGAAATAGTTTCCATATTAATTCTGCATTGGATTGCATACCCAGTGGGGGGTTCCGGCTCAAGCATATTTAGATCTTGCAGGGTTTTCCCTGCAGCAATATTGAGTTGTGTCTGAACCAGGTCAATACCAGTGACCTCTTCTGTCACTGTGTGCTCTACCTGGAGACGCGGATTTGCTTCAATGAAATAGAATTTTTCCGTATTCGTTAGATCAACAAGGAATTCAAAGGTGCCAAGGCTACGATAGGATGTTTTCGTGGCCATAGTTATCGCGGCAGAAATGAGTTGTTGGCGAATTTCATCTGGCAGGGTAGGGCTAGGGGCGATCTCCACAATTTTTTGATTTTGTCGCTGAATTGAGCATTCCCGCTCCCACAGGTGGGTAACATCTCCCTGGCCATCGCCGATAATTTGTATCTCGATGTGTTTGGCCGCTGGGATCAGTGTTTCTACATAGACAGCATCATTGCCAAACGCCATCTTTGCCTCAGAGCGACAGCGCTCATAGTTTTTCCCCAGATGATCCAGCGATTCAACGATACGCATACCACGGCCGCCGCCGCCGGAAATTGCCTTGATAAGCAGCTGTTGACCATCGCCCAGTTGATTAAAAAACGCAGTTGCCTCATCCAGCGACGTGTCAAAGTTAGTTCCTGGTACCAACGGCACTCCGCATTCGACAGCCAGTGTCCTTGCCGCACACTTATCACCAAATTGCTCTAGTTGTTCCACCGTAGGTCCGACGAACGTAATGCCACTTTCATCACAACGTTTCGCAAAGTCAGCGTTTTCACTGAGAAAACCATAACCTGGATGGATAGCATCCACATTATTTTGCCCAGCCGCATGAAGCACAGCATCCTGGTCAAGGTAGGCTTGAATGCCGGATCCGGGGATCTGAACAGACTCGTCTGCCTTTTTTACGTGCAATGATTCGGCATCATCTTGCGGAAATATTGCAACGGTCTTGATGCCCATTTCCGCTGCCGCACGGGCGATGCGAATCGCGATTTCACCGCGATTGGCGATCAGTAATTTTTGCATATCTGTCACACCTGAAAAACTGAAGTGTCGAATCTACTGTAACCGGGCCAATCTGTCATCTCATCCCTGTGATACACTTTCAGCCAGTTTGTGAATTGAAAGAGGAGGAGTCATACATGGCTAGTATTGATACTGGAACAGAAGACTTATTGGCGACACTTGATGATGGCGTGGCGGTTATCACACTTAATCGGCCTGAAGCGCGTAATGCCATGTCGGGCGAAATGAATGCCGCATTGCAAAAATGCCTGGCGGACTTTGAACTGGACCCTGCGGTGAAGTGCCTTGTGCTGACCGGTGCTGGAAAAGGATTCTGTGCGGGTGGTGATGTTAAAGGGATGGCAAGTTCAGGTGATGGTACTGTTGGGACAAGAACAATAGACGGGGCGATTCACAGTCAGAGAGTCAACCAACGAGCAACCTCCGGAAAGCTGTTCAAGATGCCAAAACCCACTATTGCAGCTCTACCCGGTGCTGCTGCTGGTGCAGGATTGTCTTATGCCCTTGCCTGCGATCTTCGCATCATGGCAAGCACAGCATTTATGACCACGGCTTTTGCCAGGGTTGGATTTTCCGGCGACTATGGTGGTACCTACTTCATGACCCAACTGGTTGGCACTGCCAAGGCAAGGGAGCTTTACTATCTCTCAGATAGGGTCAGTGCGGAGGAAGCACTTCGCCTGGGTCTAACCAACTATGTGTGTGAGCCGGAAGAACTGATGGACAAGACCATGGAGATAGCCAATCGTCTCGCAAAAGGACCGACGGTTGCCTATCGCTATATGAAAGAAAACCTGAACCGGGCATTGGCTGGGGAAGTGGATGATTGCATGGATCTTGAAGCAACCCATCACGTACATTGCGGCCAGACACAAGACCACCGGGATGCCGTAAAAGCATTTGTGGAGAAAAAGGAACCGGTCTTCTCTGGCAGGTAAAAATTCAGGGTTAAGCCCAGGGTAGCCTGCTGTCTTCAAACGATTCCATGGTTGGTACAAAGTCCTGCGGATGATCCAGGCTACCCACTGTCACGTCCACTATCTCGGGGTGTTTAGAATTCACGCAGACAACTGGGGTACCGCACTTACTGCAAAAATAACGTGTGCCTGCCTCTGAGGATTGCAACTCGGCGGGTGAACCACTGGTGTATGTGAAAACATCTTTTGGTACGACCGCCCAGGTGACATAGGGTGCGCCGCTGGTTTTGCGGCACATGCTGCAATGACAGCTTACGACGGTATAGTCGCCGCTTTCAAATTCATAGCGAATAGCACCACAAAAACAACCACCTTCAATTAGTGCCATTTAAAGTTCCTCATTGTTCTTTCTGAATTCCTCAACGGCGTGTTCGATATCCTCGCAAGGATACCACTAGGGTCACTTGTCTGGAACTGATACAGTTGCGCTTCGCGATAGTATTCACAGAGAGTGGTTATGGCAATTGCTTACCTGAATGGAGAATGGCAAGCACCGGAAGATGCGAAAGTTTCGGTATTCGACCGGGGCTTCATGTTCGGAGTTGGTATTTATGAAGTTATGCCTGTGTATTGGGGACAGGTTTTTACCTTGTACGAACACCTGAAACGC
>JAPUGI010000279.1 GCA_027292925.1 Gammaproteobacteria bacterium | reverse complement strand
AAAGTATTCAAAGATCTGCGTGGTCACGGTCGGCTTACCGAAGAAAATATCACAAAAGCATTAAGAGAAGTCCGTATGGCCTTGCTGGAAGCTGACGTTGCCCTGGCTGTGGTAAAGGACTTTATTGAACATGTAAAAAATAAAGCTATTGCTCAGGAAGTCATGACCAGTCTGACACCGGGGCAGGCCGTGATCAAAATTGTCAATGATGAGCTGGTACAGTTGATGGGTGAGTCAAATGTCTCGCTAAACCTGAATACCCAGGCACCTGCCGTTATTCTGATGACCGGTCTGCAGGGCGCAGGTAAAACCACAACGGTAGCCAAGTTGGGCCGATGGTTGAAGGAAACCCGGAAGCTTAAGGTGATGACGGTTAGCTGTGATGTCTATCGACCTGCTGCAATCGAGCAGCTTAGAGTACTTGCCAGCGAGAACCAGTTGGAATTTTTCGACAGTGACAGCGGACAAAAACCGGTAGCGATTGCCAATGCCGCCATCAAGCAAGCCAGCGCACGATTTATGGATGTATTAATTGTCGATACCGCGGGACGTTTGCACATTGACGGGGAGATGATGGAGGAGGTGCGCGAATTACACGCTACGGTCAATCCTTCTGACACCCTGTTCGTTGTCGACAGCATGCTGGGTCAGGACGCGGTTAACTCTGCAAAGGCTTTTGATACTGTCCTTCCATTGACGGGTGTGATACTCACCAAGACCGATGGCGATGCCCGCGGCGGCGCGGCCTTATCAGTGCGTCACGTTACAGGTAAACCTATATTGTTCATGGGTACCGGTGAAAAAAGTGATGAGCTGGCCCCATTTCATCCGGATCGTATTGCGTCACGCATCCTTGGCATGGGCGATATGCTGACGCTGATAGAGGAAGTTGAGCAAAAAGTAGACAAGCAAAAAGCCGAGAAGCTGGCGCTTAAGCTGAAAAAAGGCAAAGGGTTCACCCTCGGCGACTTCAGTGATCAGCTCGAGCAAATGAAAAACATGGGTGGCATGGGGGGTTTGTTGGATAAATTACCCGGTGCAAATCAAATTCCCGAGGCGGCGCTTAATCAGGTCAATGATAAGAAATTGACCAATCTGCAGGCCATCATCAGTTCCATGACCCTGGGTGAACGCAAGAAGCCCGCCATTATCAACGGTTCACGGAAAAAGCGGATCGCCACTGGTTCCGGTACGCAGATTCAGGATGTCAATCGACTCTTGAAGCAGTTTAACCAGATGCAGAAGATGATGAAAAAAATGTCAAAAAAGGGCGGCATGGCGAAAATGATGCGTGGCCTCGGTGCCAACATGCCACCAGGTTTTCGTCCCTGACTCAGGTACGGATTCCCACGCGGAGCATGGGAACCAGAAACATACCGCCGGGCTTTCGTCCCTGACGACTCTCGTTCCCACGCTCTGCGTGGGAACGCATACGTGTGCTAAAGCCAGTTATTGATACGACCACGCAGGGTATGAATAAAACAAAGGCATGCCAGGCCGAGAAAACATAGCAGGCTCCACTCGGCAATGCTCAAACCAAGGAAAGTCCAATCGACAACAGCGCATTCTCCGGATCCGGTAAATACTTTTTGCAGGGTTTGTGCAAAGGAGAATACCTCCATCATATACTCCAGGTCGGGACCACATTCGGGTACTTTGCCCGGTGGTAAATGTTGTAGCCAGACCTGGCGAGCGGCGATGCCTGCACCAGTAAGCGATGTGATACTCAGTAAACCACTGTAGAGTCGAATACCGGTAAGCCCCGGGCCATGGATAAGCCCGATGAAAGAAATAATGATGATGCCAATGTAGGCAATCCGCTGAAAAATGCACAGCGGACAGGGCTCTAATCCATCGACAAATTGCAGGTAATAACCATAGCCCAGCAGGGAAGCGCATCCCAGGGCGAGTATCAGGTAAAAAAGTCGGGGTGCTTTCATGATTTATTTGTCCAAATAATCGCTCAAAAATTCAGGGATCCGTTGATCCAACCAGTAACCGGCCTGCCAGGGAGTTTTACCACCAATAAAACCAACATGTCCACCCCCATCCGATAACTCCAGACAGACCCGCTGCGCCAGCTCCTTTTCATGGGGGATGGCAGCCGGAGTCAAAAAGGGATCATCAAGTGAATGGATGATCAGGCTTGGCGTGTCGATGTGGATCAGGAACTGCCGGGAACTGGAACGATCATAATAATCATCAACATCCCTAAATCCATGCAGAGGTGCGGTGATCTGATCATCGAATAATCGAAAGGTCGTCAATGAATCAATCCTATGAAGAGGGAGGTCCAGACTTCTGTCTCGATATTTCGCTTTCATTTTGGCCCGCAGGCGTGCGATCAAGTGGCGTTGATATATCTTCGAGAATCCCTGATCGAGGCGATCGGCGCCGACACCGAGCAGGAAGGGTACGGACACTGCCACCGCCGCACTCAGCTTCTGCAGTTCCGGGTACTCGCCCAGATATTTCAACAGGGCGTTGCCACCAAGGGAATAGGCGACAGCAGACAATGGTGTACCAGGAAAACGCTCATGTAAGGTTGATATTAAAAAAGCGATGTCGCCGGTGTCACCGGAATGATAATTTCTGTCCAGGCGATTAAATTCCCCACTGCAGCCGCGAAAATGCATGAATACGCCCCGCCAACCGCGAGCCTCAATCGCCGCCATCATACCTCTGGCATAGGATGAATTAATCGAACCCTCAAGGCCGTGAAAAATTGCAACGATGGGACCCGTGTTTTTCCGTGTCCAGCAAAGATCAACAAAATCGCCATCGGGTAATTCCAGGCGTTCCGGCCTTAGCGCAATTTTTATCGGGCGACGAAACAGCTGGGGCCAGAGTGTTTGTGCATGCGCATCCGCCAACCACCACGCTGGCTGGAATCGACTTTTTACAATTGTTCCTGAGGACACGCTGTCGGAGGGTGCGGGCGTTTCAACTGTCCAGACTATAGGGTAGCGCGTGCAGCTCCAGAGCAGGGCCATCCTCCGCGCCAAGATGGATATGCACGTTATCGGCATACGCAAGCTCCAGTACAACCAGCATGATACAGCCCTGATCTGAAGCCGGGCTGGCGTTTACAACCATGCCTATACGTTGCTTGACATCGACGGTATAAAGTTTGGACCCTGTCGCGGCTGGTTCGTTGACTGCAACAGTGCTCAGGAACAGGCGTTGCTTGAGCTTCCCGCGAAAGTGCATACGCGCAATGATTTCCTGTCCCGGGTAACAGCCTTTTTCAAAGCTCAGACCACCGAGCAAATCCAGGTTCAGACTTTGTGGCAGAAATTCTTCACTTCCGGCCTTACCCACCCAGGCTATACCGGCCTCTATGTTGTATCTTGCCCAGTGGTGGGTTCCTACACAATTACCCTGAGCTGAAAGTTGTTGCCACAGGTAAATTGCGTGATCCAGTGAACACAGGATAATGGATCGGGGAATTGTATCTTGAAGTCTCAGTAATATGCCCGCAGCCTCTGACGGATCGGTGTCGAGGATTTGCTGAACCTGCTTGTGTAATGACTCGCCGCGTATGCCGATACGTATTAATTCATCGCTCCTGTCGCTAACGCTGACCTCTGCACGCAACACAAACATTTGCAGTCGTTTTGTAACGCTGTCGCTCAGATCTTTGTCCAGAAGTAGATAAAAACAATCATGACTTCGGTAGAGTAAAAAACTGGCGATGACACGGCCTTTGATATTACACCAACTGCTTAACTGCATCTCATGCTCAGCAAGCGCGGCGACATCGCTGCTTAATTGTCCATGAAGAAATTCACCGGAATCCTTACCCGAGACCTCCAGTACATTCAAATTGGACAGGTCTGTGATGATGTTCTCTGCATTAGCATGCAAATGTTCTGTTTGCGGATTGCCAAAGTCATTTACAAGGCCATCAACAACATTGGCTGACTGTTGCGTTAGAAAAGATTGCCACTCGTCATGCATGGTTTTTCAGTTATCTAGTATTCCGTTAAGGTTTAAGTTGGCGAAAAAGTTGGATCAGTTCTACGTACTCAGC
>JAPUGI010000278.1 GCA_027292925.1 Gammaproteobacteria bacterium | reverse complement strand
CAAGAGCTAAAGATTCATTGGTCGAGTTTGCTTCTAAGCATAATCACAAAATAGCAAGTTTTTACATGGAGAACGAATCAGGCCGTAAACTGAAACGTCCTGAATTAATGAAGCTACTAGATGAAGCGTCAGCGGGGATATCCTCCTGATTGAATCAATCGACAGACTCACAAGACTCACGGCGGAAGAGTGGAAAAAGCTGAAAAACATGATTGAGCGAAAAGGATTGCTTCTAGTCGCTGTAGACTTACCTACAAGCCATAAAGCTTTATCAACTGAGACCATGGACGATATGACCAAAGGTATACTTGATGTTGTCAATAATATGCTCATTGAAGAGAAAAACATGGCCACCTGTTTCTGCTGAATCGGTTAAAGCAGGCGGTGGCGTCCATAAAATCTTTTATCACGCCTCATTGTGGTGAAACCTGATGATGCAAACGATATCCAAATCGACCTCAAGCTGATATAAAAGGGCATCTATAAAAAGAGAGCCGTGTCATGGCTTTTAGTTCTATCAACGATCCGATTGTTGTTCGTGAAGATATTCCGCAGGCATTCGATGAAATCTGGCAGATAATCGCAAAACCTGGAAACTGGTGGCGCGGTGCGGACCGTGTTGCGATTGCCGCTGAATGTCGTAATGCTCGTTCCTGCACCTTATGTGAAAGACGAAAGGATGCACTTTCCCCCTATTCTGTGAAAGGTGATCACCACTCGGTTTCCAATCTACCCGGCGTTGCAGTCGATGCGGTGCATCGAATTACAACAGACGTTTCGCGATTGACAAAAAGCTGGCTTGAAGAATGCGAAGAAGCCGGTTTATCGGACGGTCAATATGTTGAACTACTGGGGATAGTAGTGGCGGTGATCAGTATCGATGGATTTTATCGCGCCATGGGAGTTCCTCTGGAGCCGTTACCCGAAGCCATAGAAGGCGAGCCGAGCTCATACCGACCGGATGCGAAAGATCACGGCGCATGGGTCGCAACGGTTAGTCCGGCAGATCTATCCGAACATGAAGCGGACCTATACGGTGGATTGACCCAGGTGGGCAATGTCATCACCGCGATGAGCCTTGTACCGGATTCTGTTCGTATGTTAAAGAGACTATCGCAAGTTCAGTATCTCGAAATCCAGGACGTACCTAATCCCGCCTGTAACGGCGGCAGGGTAATCTCACGCAGGCAGATGGAATTACTCGCCGGTCGTGTATCATCGCTGAGCGAGTGTTTCTACTGAACCACTGCGCATTCGTTGATGCTTCGTGTAAGCAGTGAGTTAGAGGGTGAGAAAGTGAATCTGCGGGCGGTTACCGATGGCTCTGAAGTGCAAAGTGGTGTGCCATTCCAGGACGAGCTGATCAGGTTTGCAGAAGCTGCCCTGGGTGACGATGAGGCAGAGATTACAGAGGCAAGGCATCAAGTTCGTGACAAATTAGGTGACCAGGCCGTAGTTGATGCAGCATCGGTGATTGCGAATTTTCAACGCATGGTCAGAATCGCAGACGGCGCTGGCATTCCCCTGGATACGCCGATGGCTGTGGTAACCGTGCCGATAAGATCAGAGCTGGGTCTGGACAGTTACGGGACTTCGGGCAATACACCGGCACTAAGCATGCCGCTGAAGATCCTGGGCCGGATAATTAGTCCGTTTCTACCAGCTCTCTTTAAGCAGATCGCCAAGCGGGTAAGCAGTACTGAAAAGACCGCATGACACCAAATTAGTTACATAAAAGGAAATGAAATGGTTGTGGTAACAACAACTGCCAGGATGATTCTTGTCTTCTGTTTGGTACAAATGACGGCTTTGGCGTTTGCCGTTGATGCGCCGGACAGAACTGAAACATCACCTGTAACCCATATGGTTGTGGCAGCAAATCCCCATGCTTCTCGTACCGGGATGGATATGCTGTTGGCGGGTGGAAGCGCTGCGGATGCGGCAGTCGCCATCGAGTTGGTGTTAAGCCTGGTGGAGCCTCAATCCTCGGGTATTGGTGGAGGCGCTTTCATGTTGTACTACGATGCTGCTGCGGAACCCACAAATAGGATCAAGGCTTATGATGGTAGGGAAACAGCGCCCCAGCAGATAGGACCCAATCTCTTCGAAGGCGTGGAAAAATCCCGGGCAGGATTTTTGGATGCTTCGCTGGGTGGGCGTTCAACCGGTACACCGGGGGCGCTTTCCATGTTGTATCTTGTACACCAGAAACATGGAAAATTGCCCTGGAAAAACCTCTTTCAAAATGCGATAGAACTGGCAGAAAATGGATTTTCGATCTCCCCTCGATTGCATTTCCTGTTAGATCGGGATCCATTGTTGAGAAAGGTTCCCGGTTCATACCGTTATTTTTACGACGAGGAAGGTAAGGCGCGCGCCGTTGGTCATGTACTAAAGAATCCGGAATATGCACACACCTTGAAACTCATCGCCGTACAGGGTCCAAAGGTTTTTTATCAAGGAGAGATCGCTAAAAAAATACTCGCGTCGGTGCACGGTTCGGTAAAGAATCCCGGCAAGCTCAGTATGTCTGACATGATCGGCTACAAGAGCAAAATACGTGAACCGGTGTGTGCACCATATCGAAGCTTCACGATTTGCAGCATGTCGCCGCCTTCATCCGGAGGTATCACTGTCTCTGCCATACTTGGAATTCTGGAATCTTTTGACCTGGCAGCCATGTCAGCAGATGACCCAAAGGCGATTCACCTGGTCCTGGAGGCCGAAAAGCTAGCCTATGCAGACCGCGATTATTATGTTGCAGACCCGGATTTTGTCAACGTACCTCAGGATGGCATGCTGAATAAAGCGTATCTGCAGAGCAGGGCCAGTCTGATTGATTTCGATAAAACCATGGGCCGGGCCGCCCATGGAACACCTCCTTTCGCTCCTACTGTCTCAAATTACAGCGAAGGCTTTACACCTGAGCTTCCATCCACTTCCCATTTCAGCATTGTGGATCAGTGGGGTAATGTCGTCGCCATGACTGCATCCGTTGGAAATGCATTCGGTAACCGTCACATGGCTGCTGGCTTTATGCTTAACAATGAACTCACAGACTTTACCTTTTTTGGAATCAACTCCGAAATCCTGCCTGCCAATGCTCCGGCAGGTGGAAAACGCCCTAGAAGCTCCATGGCACCGACCATCGTACTCGATGAACAGGATCGACCTGTGCTTGTTATCGGCACTGCAGGCGGCAGCAGTATCATCGCCTTTGTTGCGCAAAGCATCATTAATGTCCTTGACTGGAAGATGAGCGTTGAAGAAGCTGTTAACACACCACATTTCATGTCCCGAAATGGTCCAGTAATTCTGGAGAGAGACCCCGCAACCCATGTGCTGATCGCACCCCTGACGGCCATGGGCCATGATGTAGAGGAAAGAACCGTGAACAGCGGGCTTCACGGTATTCGCATCCGCTACGGCAAGGACGGTATTGAATTGGAAGGCGGTGCTGATAAGAGACGAGAAGGTTTAGTACTAGTTCAGTAAATGAGATTATTTTTATGAATGTCTGGATTAGAACGAGTTTTGTTGTGTGTCTTACGCTGATAAACGTGTCGGTGCTCGCCGCAAACCTGCCAATGAGCTCAAAAAACGGAATGGTCGTATCGGGAAATGCGATCTCGTCCGAGATCGGTATTGAAGTTCTCCGTGAAGGTGGTGGTGCGGTCGATGCGGCCGTTGCGACAGCGTTTGCTCTTGCAGTGACATCCCCATCGGGTGGCAATATAGGTGGCGGAGGATTCCTCGTTTATCGTTCACATAAGGGCGACGCCATCGCCTACGACTTTCGAGAACTTGCGCCCTCCGGTTCACATCCGAATATGTGGCTGGTCGATGGGCAATACAGTTATGAAAAGCACCATTTGAGTCCTTACGCTGTTGGTGTGCCGGGTACAGTAAAAGGGCTTCACCTTGCATGGCGTGACCATGGAAGATTGCCATGGAAACGATTGGTGGAACCAGCAATCAAGCTGGCAGAAGAAGGGATAACTGTAACGCTTGGGTTGGCTCGTTCACTTGAAGGCGCATTACCACGGATGAAAAAATATCCGGCGTCCATGGCGCAGTTTTCTAACAAGGGCAAGCCGTTTGAGGCAGGACATGTACTAAAGCAAATTGATCTTGCTAACACGCTCCAGAGGATTGCAAACAAAGGTCCTGACGGATTTTACAAAGGCAAAACCGCGACGCTTATCGTCAAGGAGATAGAAGCTAATGGCGGTTTGATTACGTTGGAAGATCTTGCGAATTATAAGGCAAAGAGGCGAGTGCCTATCAAGGGAAACTATCGCGGTTACGATATTATTTCCATGCCGCCCCCCAGCTCTGGAGGTACCGCACTTGTTGAAATGCTGAACATACTGGAAGGTTTTAATCTAGCCGAATCCGGTTTTGGCACCAGGGTAACGTTGCATCGAATGACAGAAGCGATGCGGCGGGCCTACCATGATCGCGCCAGATTCATGGGAGATCCTGACTTTAATGATAACCTGCCGTTGGTTAAGTTAACCTCGAAAAAGTATGCGGCTGAGTTACGAAATACGATTGACCCTAACAAGGCGTCAGTTTCAAATCCAGAGAGTTTCAGTTTGCCGAAGGAAAGCCCGAGTACGACTCATTTTTCTGTCGTGGACAAGGACCGCAATGCAGTGTCACTAACTTATACGCTTGAGTGCGGTTACGGTTCTGGCATTGTTGTCTCGGGTGCGGGTTTCCTGCTGAACAACCAGATGGGTGATTTCAATGCGGGTCCCGGGTTAACGAATTCGGAAGGGTTAATTGGCACGCCAGCTAACCTGGCGGAACCCGGGAAGCGAATGCTATCGAGTATGACACCGACAATTCTGGCCAAAGACGGCGAACTATTCATGGTAAGCGGCGCAGAGGGAGGACGTACTATCATCAATACGGTGCTGCAAACGATTCTCAATGTCATTGATCACAAAATGAATGCGCAAGCCGCGGTAGACGCCGGGAGATTCCATCATCAATGGTTACCGGATGTCCTTAGTTACGAACACCTCGGATTTTCGAGGGACTCTATTGAAGCATTGGGTTCCATGGGCCATGAAATCAACGAGGTACAACGTCAGGGGTATGCCGAGGTTATCGTCGTGAATCCTGAAGAAAAGTTACTTGAGGGCGGTGTAGATCGCCGAGAACCCGATGGCGGTGTCTCTGGTTACTAGTCAGAAAAAGGGAGATGGCGTTGGGGCAACCCGCAAGTCCCAGTTGTTGTTTCAAGGCGAATTTG
>JAPUGI010000277.1 GCA_027292925.1 Gammaproteobacteria bacterium | reverse complement strand
GCGTGAATGTAAAATACATCCTGTATACGTTAATAGTTGTTTCTGCTGTATCGGTACTGCTATTCACCCGGACCGATAACGTTGACATGATTCTTCTGCTGGCTTTCGTTTATGGTATTTCTGTGTCTGCAACCTTTAACGCTTATGTTGCCTTCGCTCTAACATTTGTAGCTGTTCCGACGCATCGAAATATCGCCTACATGCTCCTCATGTCAGCGCTCGGATCTTCCGGTGCACCTTTGTTTAGCAGTCAGGTAGTCGAGATGGGGGGGAATATTGGCGACGCACTGACGTTCTGTTTTGTGACATTACTGATCGTTATCGCGACGCTGGTTGTCAGCGAGATTCTGTCCAAACAAGTAAAAATAGGGGAACCTGGTGGAGATTCCAAAACCAAAAGACCTGCTTGATTTTGCAGGTAAAGTGGTGATTGTTACCGGCGCCAGCCAGGGGATCGGCGCAGGTATCGCTCAGCGATTTGGTGAGGCAGGCGCCCGGGTTATCGTCCACTACCGCAGTGGCGTCGATGGAGCCAATGCGGTTGTAGAGAAGATCAGGGAATCGGGTAGTCAAGCGATGGCTGTTGCTGCGGAACTTACCGACCAGACCGAGGTGGAAGCATTGGTAGCCCATGCAAGGAAACATTTCGGTAGCCTGGATGTCATGGTCAACAACGCCGGGATATTCCCTAACGCTGCGTTGCTCAACATGACGCGTGATGAATGGCGAGCGATGATTGAAGCCAACATGGATACTGCTTTCCTTGGCACACAGGCTGCGGCGCATCATATGAAAGCGGCTGGAGGTGGCGCAATTATCAATCTCGCGTCAATCTCGGCCATGAATCCTGCCAGTGATCACAGTCACTACAACAGTGCAAAAGCCGGTGTGGTGATGTTTACGCGATCTGCTGCCCAGGAACTTGGACCTTCCGGTATCAGGGTGAACTGCATATCCCCCGGGCTAATTGCGCGCCCTGGTCTTGAAGACGCCTGGCCCGAAGGCGTTGCACGTTGGCAGCAATCCGCACCACTTGGCCGGATGGGCACACCCGAGGATATTGGGGATGCTTGCCTGTTCCTGGCTTCCCCTGCCGCGCGCTGGATCACGGGTGTAAACCTCATTGTCGATGGTGGTGTTATGTCATCGATGATTTTTTAATGACCAGGTGTTTTGAGAATTGTGCTTTGACCCGGCTACTAATCCAATTTCTGGCAAGCCCAGTGCCAGGGTTCGTAGTCTATGTTGAAGATATTGTCTTTCGGATATGACATGGCGAAATGAAATTCCCCGGCATGGGAATTGAGCCATTCAAAGGCCGGGGTTTTATCAAAGTCTTGAGACAGGGGCGTGCAGTCACGGGTTGTAATATCGATTGCACGACCCGTGTGATGTTCACTAAAACCGGGTATCGCGTTCACCTTGACTACATCCTGGATGTCCTGTCCTTTTTCAAGCTTATCCCTGATCAGTTGGCACTGGTAGTCAACTGACCTGAATGCGGAAACTATAGTTAGTTCAATATCATCTTTTTGAGCTGCAGATTTCATTTTTTGCCAACAATTCAAGGTAGTCGCGGTGACGAATTGTTCGCGATCAAAAATATCCACTCCGACTGAAACCAGTTTGATGGCTTCTTCATGTAAAGGTAGTTTGCAGGCATCGACAAGATCGGAATTGATACCGAGTTCCACCCAGATCTCATCCCAGTTCCTGGTACTCATAGCATCATGACGCCCCACAAGAAGGAAAATAACAAGCCGCGGAATGGAATTTGACTGGCACCTAAGGTGCGTCTGTGACAGAGGTCCTGACCTGCCGCAGGATATAACCACTATCCCCCTGGCTACCCCTGTTCGTGGTTGTTACCAGGTCATATACGGTATAACTGTCCGGGCCTTCGGTGACTGCAGTGCTGCTGCATGTAATGTTGATGTCGAAATTGTCGATGGTAAAGCTGGCAGGAAACGAACCACACCCGGTACCCGAGTGCAGTACCTGCCACATTGCCCACTCGGTACCGCTGTGAGCCGCAAACCAGCCTTGCATGCCGCCAAATGTAAATGACGCGGCGAGTGAGCTGGTGGTTACCATGGTAGCCATGTAGCCACCGATCAAGGCAAACAGTGTAATCACCACCACTACCATTACCATGCTGAATCCCCTTATCTTCTTCATGGTAGTAGTCTTGTTCATGATAATCTTGTTCATGATCTTTCGAGTGCTCAGGGTATGTTCGAAACGTGTATTTGCTGAATCAATGACACACTTTCGCCTGAATTCGGCTGCGTCACCTCAATCTGTAGTGTCAGTAAGCCGAACCGTGTCATGGTTGGAGGATCGAATGAGAATGAACAGCTGGTTACGTTATCGACCAGGAGGTTGCCTCCAGACCCAGGTGGCGCCGGTTGGGTCTCCTGGATGGCGTAGCCGGAATAGCGAGTAATTGCACTCCCGGAACAGACGAAACTCACAGGCGTATCAACGATATGAAAGCGCTGGTTGGGAGAGGTGACGCCGAAACTCCATCCTGCAACATCACTGTTGTTAAAACTGAGGGAATTCGCCAGAGCCGCCGAGATAGTGGCAATATTGCCCTCGAAGTTGACGTTTGTGCCCAGATACGCGTTTGCACTGGTCCCCCCTGAAGTTGCCGCGGCAACGGTCGTTGGCTGTCCGATGTTGTAGACGACCAGGCAGTCAGCGGTGCCATTCAAACAGCCGGTGGAGGCAGTTCCGGTCTGGATATTGGCAGGATTGTCGAGAGTGTTAAGAACCGTGAAGGTGGACGACGCCACGCCGAAGTCTAATCTGCCTGCCGCCTGTTCCCTGTAGCGGCCACCATCCAGGGTACGCAGGAACTCGATGGCGTTGGTGCCTGAGACGCGAATGCTGTAAGGCAAGGCCAGGCGGATTTCCCTGCTCATGCGCACCAGCGCGGTATCAAGCATGTCCACGAGTCGGCTTCGTTCCTGTACGACGATAAGGGACTGCATCGGCCCGCGAATGATGTTGGCGAGAACGCTTGCCAGAATGCCAATCAAGGTTATGACGATAACCATCTCGACCAGGCTGAATCCTCGCTGGGCGTGTAATTCCATCAGAAGTTCGCCATATAGGCTTTGAGGGTCGCATCCAGGTCTGTAAAGGTATCATGCCTGACACGAACATCGATCCGAACCACCTGTCCTGACGCT
Source organism: Gammaproteobacteria bacterium (assembly GCA_027292925.1). Classification (GTDB taxonomy): domain Bacteria; phylum Pseudomonadota; class Gammaproteobacteria; order Pseudomonadales; family Azotimanducaceae. The sequence goes on along the minus strand of JAPUGI010000277.1, from coordinate 4,060 downwards.
GAAGATAGCCCGTTCAATGTTACGCCGCTGTCATCGACAGTCACGTCCACATTATAAGCTGACAGACCCGTTATGGCGCCGTTAAAGTCCTCCGCGCCGTTGTTGGACAAACCGTTAAAGTCGCACACGTCATCAAACTGATTTCTGCTTCCTTCGGCCAGGCTGCATGTTGTGCATGCGGTTGACGCGGTGCAGTCGGTGCGACAGTCAGTGGAGAAGTCAGGATCACAGAAGGGCTGGCTTAATATTTCTTCCATGTAGGATTGTGCGATGGCGTAAGCCTGTTCCTGAATCATGGCGTCAGGACTGTCCCGCGTGGTTTGCAGAACGAGCGTCAGGAACGTCGTGACGCTGATACCGAGGACCACGATTGAGACAACCAGTTCAACCAGAGTGAAGCCTTTTGAAAACGAAGCATTACGGTTCATGGCTATAGCCGGTTTCCGCTTCGACTCGTATTGTTCTCGAGCCAATGGTGAAGTTCTGGACTGCCAGCACGATATCCGTATCGGCGGTCTGAACCGGCCTGCCAATGTTGTCGAAGCTGAAGTCCGCACTGGGCGCGACTGTCGCTGCGCTGCTGGCACAGAAGTCGCTTAAACCTGTGGCGGGATTCACAATCGAATTGCCACTTGCCGCGCCGCATACATTCCAGCTTAGAAAGCAACCTGAGCTAGCCACCTGCACGCGAACACTACAGTTCGAGCCGATGGCAAGCTTTTGTGCATATCGAATGGCCGTGGAAGACTGCTGAAAAAAACCTGCTTCTTCGAAAGCGCCAAGATCGAGTCGTGCAGTGGCAAATACTGCCAGGATTGAAACGATCAGAATGGTGACGACCATCTCGATCAGTGTAAATCCATGAGTGCCGCGTGGAATCTTCTCCATTGCACACTTCGGCGCGGGTTAGATCGTTATCAACTTACGATAACAAACAAGGGGCCGAAGCCCCTTGTGATTCTCGTTACGTACAGGTTGTAACACCAGCGACTACTGGTTGAACACCACTACCGGTCGACGCGGTAAAGGTTACCGTGCAGTTTGTGTCAGCATCGATCGTGTATGTGACCACGGTGCCGGCAACAGTGGTAACAACATCACTACTGACCTGCGCAGCTACTTCGATACCGACTTCGGAAGGATACAGGAAATCCATATCGACGGCCGAACCCTCCATGGTTATGGTCTGAGCTGCAATATCAGAGATGTTCTCAACCAGGGCCTGGGCATGAGCGATTGCAGATGCGGAGCGGACCGCTCCGGCAACACCGTCGCGGGCTGCTTGCTTGGCCTGGACTGACATGTCTGCAAATCGCGGAATCGCGGTTGCCGCCAGAATTCCCAGGATAACAATCACCACCACCAGTTCAATTAACGTAAAACCAGATTGTTGTACTCGTTTCATTTTAGTTCTCCTTAACGAGCCGCAGCCCGTTATGGTTAAACAGGAGTTGTGCCGCCGATACATGGTATCGGCTTGCCAGCCTCCTCCTTGAGGCACAACACCAAAAAATTCGGCCTTCCAGGCCGATCTAGACCCCGGCAGCTCCACGCATGGAGATGCCGTGATTTACCTTCAATAGATTACACCGCCCAGCATGAACATCATGTACAAGGCGCTGATGCTCACAAATGCGCCAAACAACCTGGGTCTACCTGGCAGGTCATTCTCCGATATATCATGTACGCGATCAAGCGCTTCGAAGTTGTCCGTGGTAATCCAACGATTACTCCAGCTCTCGACATGCTTCAGCAGGCTTGGCTTGACGAATACGACCATACTTATACCGAGGACTATCACGTTCAAGCCCAAAAGCACATAGTATAAGATGATAAATAACCACTTATAGAATGCCCCCTCAGCGAACGCTTCCAGCCCCTTGAGGCTGGTCTCGATGCTCGTGTAGAAGCCCAGCATATAGATCGAAAGCGCGGCAAAGATGGCAAACAAGCCGCCGAATATTCTGTGATAGCGGTAGATTGAGTGCTCCTGATATCGAGGCTTATTGATGGCGGCAAAAAAGTCCTCGGTTGACACCCATCGATTCAGCAAATGGACGATTCGCCTCGTTTGCTCCGGTATGACAACAAGTGCCAGTCCAAAAATCAGAAGCACGCCCGCCATATAAAACACGGTTGTCGACAGCCAAAGGTCAATCTCTTCCATAAACATACCAGTTGTCATCTCTGTTGTTTAAATTCATTCATTTCCGCCAGTTGTACCAAGCCATTCGTAATGATGCAGGCTGATGAACTCCGCCGAATGGAATTCATCAACGGCAGGGTCGAATTCGCCGTTCTGGTCCCGATCGTCATAGCGGACGACCACTTTAAACCTGATGTTTGGTCTCACGCCCGGTTCACCGACGAAGTACTCGGTATTTCGGACAAAGTACACCAGATTGTTGTCCGATCGGTCAAAATACCACACGCCTGTGCCGATCGATGTCAGGTCGGGATCGTCAAATTCACCAATATAACTGGACGGCGTATCCACAATGGGATATTCGTTGCCTATCACGCTCGCAGTCTTGTCGCCACTCGCAGCGAAATTCGGTGTTCGAAATTCCCGCATGTCCTTCATCGGATTCAAGTTGTTTAGCTGTAAATAGAAGTCATCCTCCCCCATGATTTTTGCCATCAACAGCCGATGCCTTAACGCGACCTTGATATTGGAAACGGTAGCATTCAATGCTGACCTCTCCGTCTTGGCAAATAACACCAATGCATAAGTTGAAAATACAGCGATAAAAATCGTCACCAACAGCATGCCGACGAGCAGTTCCAGGCCCGATAGCTTCCGGCTTATCAAGTTTGAGCGAGCCATATGGTCAGAGAATGGTTGACATATCCCACATTGGCAGGAATACACCCAGTGCCAGGGTCAGCACCATGAAGCCAATGAAAATGATAACGATCGGCTCGATCGCTGCACTCAGGTTCTTGATGTCGTAGTCAACTTCCCGTTCATAATATTCAGCGACTTCAGCCAGCATTACATCGATGCTGCCGGTTTCCTCACCGACGGAGATCATCTGAATTACTAGTGGCGTAAACATGCCGGTCTGTCTGGCCGTGTGCGTTATGGACTCGCCACGTTCTATTCCGTCGAGCATGCTCTGAATTCGTTCGGTAACATAGTTGTTATCGACAGCGCCTGAGACCACGTTCAGTGCGTTCAATACCGGTACTCCGGCAGCGAGCGCCATCGACAAGGACCTTGAGAATCTGGCCAGGGTGCCTTTATGGATAATGTCGCCTGCAATTGGCAGGTCCAGTTTTATCTTGTCCCATTGATAGCCACCCTGATCTGTTTTTGTCCATTGGGTAAAGCCTGTGAATGCACCACCCAGCAATATAAGGATGACGGGCCACCATGCCACAAAAAAATTGGATGTGCTGATCAGGACTTGTGTTTGCCATGGTAATGCTACGCCTGATTTCTCGAACATTTCCGCAAACACGGGAATGACCATGACGTTAATCACGCCGATTGCAACTGCGATGGCGATGAAGACTAGCGTCGGATAACGCAGTGCCTCTTTGATGCGATCCTTGGTTTCCTTCTCGCGGTCCATGTGAATTGCCATACGCAGGAATGTCTCGTCGAGCCCACCGGTATTTTCACCCACGCGGATCATACTGATAAAAAGTTGGGGGAAGATGTCAGGATGGGCTGCGAACGCGGTTGAAAGGTTCTGGCCTGATTCTACATGGGCGAGGATATCCTGCAATGCCTCACCCATGCGAAAATTTCGTGATGTTTCGATGAGGCCGGTCAGCGATCGAACCATGGGTACGCCAGCCTTTATCAGGGTGTGCATCTGACGGCTGAAAAGGATCAAGTCCGACAGGTCGAACCCCTTATTGCGTGCGAGCATCTGGCCAATGTCCATACTCGACAAGCTGGCCTTCTCTTCGTTGATGTCGATTGGCGTGTTGCCGCGTTTGAGCAAATCAGCAAGCACGGCATCGACTGAAGCAGCGTTGAGCGTGCCCTGAACCAATTCGGCAACCGCGCTACGAGCTTTGTATTGAAATGATGGCATGGCTTTATGTC
>JAPUGI010000276.1 GCA_027292925.1 Gammaproteobacteria bacterium | reverse complement strand
GTGTCGGCATCCAGACTGGAATAGCCCTGCAGCGCAGAGGCATAAATAACCGGGAAATCGAGTTGTGCATCGTTAGCGCCCAGGCGATCAAATAAATCAAAGGTCTGATCCAGCACCCAATCCGGGCGCGCACCAGGCCGGTCGATCTTGTTGATGACGACGATCGGCTGAAAGCCTCTCTCCAATGCCTTTTGCGTGACAAAACTGGTTTGTGGCATGGGGCCTTCTACTGCATCCACCAGCAGTAACACACAGTCCACCATAGATAATATCCGCTCTACTTCACCACCAAAATCAGCGTGACCGGGGGTATCGACGATATTGATGCGATAGCCCTGCCATTGAATGGCCGTATTCTTAGCCAGGATGGTAATGCCGCGCTCACGCTCCAGCTCATTGGAGTCCATGACCCGTTCCACTGTCTCAGCACGATCCCCGAGGGTGCCTGATTGGCCCAGGAGTTGATCCAGCAACGTGGTTTTGCCATGGTCTACATGAGCGATAACAGCAATATTACGCAGGTGCTCGGTCACAGAAGATCTCTCTTAAGGCTGAAAAAAGGCGCGCATTATATATGATGGCGACACAGAAAAGACAGGCTTATATGCCAGATAACCACTCCAGCATAGCCATGGATACTGTGTCTGGTTGCTCCAGCGTGGAGATATGACCGCAGTTTTCTAACAAATGCAATGTAGCGCCAGGGATGCCTGCCGCCATTTCCCGGTGACATTCCGGTGTGCAAAGCTGATCGTCCATCCCCCCGAGCACCAGTGTGGGACAATGCACCTGTCCCAACAGTGGGCGACTGTCAGAGCGCGATATTAACGCCTCTATCTGGTTGCTTAAAACTCCAAAACCCTGTGCCACTGCCATATCGACGATAAGCTGCACTAGCGCCTTGTCGCCGTTACGCTCCGGAGCGAGATAAAGGGGAATCAGGGTCTCACGCAACAGTGTCTCCAGCCCGCTAAGCTTGGCCAACTGCAGTTGTTGGCGCTTAATTTCAAGTCCCTGTTCAGTATCCGGTCGTGCATTGGTATTGATCAATGCCAGGCGAGTAATCCGCTGTGCTGCCTGCCGGTATAGTTCAAACGCCAAAATGCCACCAAATGAAAACCCCGCTAAAGCAAATTTTTCAGGCGCTTCAGCCAGAATGCGTTGAGCCAAGGTGGCGAGATTCTTATCTGTGCCCACATCGATAACATAAGGATCGGCAATGTCAGCCAGATGCTCGATCTGGTGTGTCCAAAGGCGTCCATCACAGAGAGTGCCCGGTAACAGTAATAGCGGTATTTTTTTCACAAAAATCAAACCTCGGTATAACATTTATAGGGCATTAAGACACAGGACTAGAATTTATGCTGCGCGTTTTTTCAGCGATACGGAGACCCAGTGAAAATGCTCTCGACAGCGCAGATAGAGATACCCCTGCCGCCTTGGCGACATCGTATGAGTTTGGGGGCCTGTTGGCCGAAACTCCCTCCTGGTTTGGCTGTCGTTTAGCACTTGGTTTTTCGAGCATGCGTCTGCTGTAGGCCAGATATGGCTCCTTTGCATGCAGAAATTTTATCGACTTGGTTCCTTTGTGTCGATACTTTCAGTGCCTGGCTCATTTTTATGTTGGAAATACAGAGCCTTTTCAGAACTATTTCATCTTGGAAAAGATTAGTGATTGACTTAATGGGGGTAAGGGTGTTACTTTAATGCATGCGCATGCATTTTTATGTGGCGCCAACCCTTTTAGTGGCCAATAACAACGGATTCCCCCTGTTATATATGGTTTTTAATGCTAAATGGGTTTTTTTAAACCATGGAATGCATGCGCAGTACTTTTTGAGGTAGGGATTCTTAGCTACAAATGACTGGATTCGGATTTCACCACAGTTAAGCCATACACCTTAATAGAGAATATCGCTTGGTTCCCTACACACGAGGAAAAATGAGGATCTATGTTTACTAAACACTATGCCCCCGAAGAACTGGAAAAACGGGTGATTCGGAAGTCTGACTATACCGCCTGCGAAGAAGCCTTCGTGGATACCTGCCTGCCTGGCCGTGAAGGCAAGAAAAACTATTGTATTATTGGCGCCGGCGTAACCGAGAGCGACCGTCAAGTTGTCAACCTGCGGGAGCCCCATGGGTTTAACGTGGGCGGCGTATCCCTGCCAACGGGTAAAATCAACTCCCTGCATTCCCATCTTACCGCCGAGGTATTCCTGGTAGTACGGGGCGACTGGAACTTCTTCTGGGGCCATAATGGTGATGACGGCGAAGTGGTGCTGAGCCCTGGCGATATTATCTCCATCCCGGCCGGAACATTTCGCGCCTTTGAAAGAGTCGGCAGCGATGACAATTTTATGTTCTCATTTCTTGGTGAAGACGATCCCGGCCACGTCACCTGGAGCAATGATGTTATCGAACAGGCAGCCGAGTACGGTATCTACCTCTCCAAAGACGGGATGCTGATCGACACCAGCAAAGGACAAAACATAGCCGCAGGAATCGAGGTGCTTAAGCCGCTCTCAACCGAACAGCTTCTTCGCTACAACCGCACTAGCCCGGCAGAGATGGCAGCGCGCATTTATAATGTAAACCGCTCTGCTGGCCGATCCGAAGCCTTTGCAGACTGCGCACTGGCCGGCGGCGCCAAGCAATACCACATGATTATCGGTGAAGGCGCTCACGAATTTGGAAACTGTCGCGCCCATATTCTCAACCCCCACGCCTTTAGCCTCGGGGCCATCACCGCCGAGCCCGGCAACGGCTTCCTGGCCCACAGCATGAATGTGCCCCAAGTACTGGTGGTCGGCGAAGGCCGCTGGCGAGTAACCATGGGGCAGGAATCATTTGACATCGAGGTGGAGGATACCGTATCTATCCCAGTGGGCATGAAACGGGAAATCCAGTGCATCGGGGACCAAGCAGGCATTCTCTACCAGGCTTATGGCGGAAATCAGAGGGTAACGCTGGACTGGTCGACAGAGGTGCTCGAAGCTCTCGGTACGGCCAAAGACACATATAGTCCTCAGCCTATCTGCAACGACAATCGATACAGTATTATGGCCGCTTAGCGTAGTAGGGACTGCTATTTTTGCCGAAACCGATGCACTGCCAGGAGCCTGTCCGAGCACACCAAAAATGAATGGATACCATTGGTTTTCTGTTTATCGGCGCGATCACCGACCTTGGGGAGGAATATACCGCAAATCTATCATGAGGAAATACGGGAAATAACTGAAAAAATAGGACTTTGAACGAGCTGTGCGAAACGAGGTCTATTAGTATATTGTTTTGAACAGCTTGACTTGCTTCAGTGTCGCATTGTTATTTTCGCCGTCAGTTGTCTGGAAAGGCAGGAGGTCGCCATTTGAGCCAAAGAGCCCTCAAAATGGCGTATATCACTAGATGTTTGCTAGTGATTACCGCCATCTTCTCGTTGGTAGGGCCACGTGCTGTCAGCGGACTCAGCATCGACGACGTTATTATGCTGAGTCAGAATAGATACAAAGCGGAGAACATTGTAGATATCATTCTTACAACCGGTTCTGCGTTTACACTTACAGCCACGGATGTCGTACATCTGAAAACCGTCGGCGTAAGCGATTCCGTGATTCAGGCCATGCTAGTCGTTGTTCCTCCGGAATTTCGGGCAGCAGAAACTGATTCCACTGGCAATACGGACTGGTTAAACGTAACACTGCAAGATCTTCTCTTGCTTGCTGACAGTGAAGTTTCGGATGCAGTCATCCTCAGTTTTATCAGGTCGCGGGAAACAGCCTTTACCGTGGGTACTAGCGAGATCGTAAAGCTGCGTGAGGCCGGCCTCAGTGACGTAGCGATCCAATACCTATTTTCACAAAGCAAGACGATAGATGATCCTGTTGGTTACTACGAACCCCCAACGGTGTCAGTGAATTATTACCCCCCAACTATTTCGATGGAAACCTATCCCGAAACTATAACATTGAATCGCTATCCCTCAGCTGTACCGTTCTACGCCTATCCGCGTTACTACTACGGGCCTTCTGTTTTTATTCGATTCGGTAGGGTACACCATACATTGCTTGACCAGCACCACGTCGGATTACACCATCACAGGGAAAAGCATCAAGTAGGCCTGCATCATAGGAGAGATCATCACGTCAGCTTACACGATAATGGAAAGGGACAACATATCGGTCTGCATCACCTGGCGCCTGAACACATTCGCAAACATCATAGTGTCAATAATAGTAACACTCATCGACCTGGCATCAACAAAAGTCATAGTATGAACAATGATCGCGGTCACAGCGCGATTGGAAAAAGTGGTCCTAATGTAAAAGAAACTAATGGACCGGGGATTAGTCGCAATAGAAACCAAAGTGCAGGTCATGGTTTCAATCGTCACGTGCTCCGCCGTAGCGGAAATAAATTAGGTGGTAGCAATGGCCACACGATCAAGCAAAACAGCGC
>JAPUGI010000275.1 GCA_027292925.1 Gammaproteobacteria bacterium | reverse complement strand
TGGACATCCAGGCCAAAAGTGGAATCTCCGATTTCCATTTCAGCTAATTGCCAAATTTTACAAACCGGCTCCACTGGAATGCGCTGGGCTGAATCCGTGATAGCATCCAGATCCAGTCCAACACGTTCGAATATATCCCGGCTGTCGCACCCGCGAAATTCCAATGTATGTGCAAGCGCAATCAGCCAGCCGGCGGGTACTGTGTAATTATGATCCAGGATGGTCGCCTCGTCTGCATATTGTTTCTGGTCTTAAAGATCGCATTTTGTCGTGTTGGGATAAATGGCGAGTTAGAGATTGTTGCTACAATTTCCATCATATACCTAAGAGCAGGAGTAATACATGTCAAGTCAGTATCCCGGTCAGGCGCTAACAGGGCACCATCACGTTACCATTGGCGTAGGCGATCCCCAGGAAGACTTCGATTTCCACACTAAAGTGCTGGGACTGAAGTGCGTTAAGCGTACGCTATTCTATGATGGTGCCACTCCTGTGTACCATTTTTATTACGGCAACGACTCCGGAGAAGTAAGCACTCTGGTAACGACTTTTCCGATGGCGCACACCGGCGTCAAGGCCACTGAAGGCAGCGGCCAGTGCAGTTATGTCAGCTTATCGGTTCCAACGGATTCGTTGGGCTATTGGAAAGAGCACCTCGGGTCGCATGATCTTGAGGTGGCTGAAACAGAGCGCTTCGGTGAGCGTTGTCTGGATTTCCGTTCTCCACACAATATTCGATATTCAATCGTGGGTATTGATGGAGACACTCGCTCTCCACATCATGGTGGTCCAGTACCAGATGAAAACATGATTCGTGGAACCCATACCTTTGGCGTATCGAGTCGCGATATGGAATTCATGTCCGAGTTTTTAGAAGTCGCCTGGGGTTCCAGGAAGGTAGGTGAAGACGGTAACTTGATTCGTTACGAAATGGGCGCCGGTGGTACGGGTACCTATGTGGATTTTGAGCATGAACCGGATCGTAAAGCCGGTAGCTGGATCGTCGGTGAGGGTGCCATCCATCATGTGGCCTTCAATTGTCCTACCCATGATCAGCAGAACCAAATAAAATTCTTCGTTGAGGGGCTTGGTTATACCGACTTTTCCGATGTGAAAGACCGGGGCTACTTTGATTCAATTTATGTTCGCACGCCCTCTGGTGCATTATTTGAGGCAGCTGTGTCGCACGATCCCGCTTTTCTCTGCAATGAACCCTACGAGACCTTGGGTACTCAACTCATGATGTCGCCGCAGGTTGAGCAGAACAAGGAAGAAGTGCTGAATGTAATTGGACGATTGAGAGACTAGTATTTCATTGCTAACAAGTGCACTACGAACTCGGCCTCGCCATCGGATCGGTGGTGCACGTTTTCTTTAACAGCAAGCAATTATGAGTAGCTTACTTTGTGGGTCCATCGATCTTGAAGAACGCGGCCGCGCGGTGTCGTTCCGTGTTCAGAAGGAGCAACGCATATATCCTGCTTTTGTGGTGCGCGCCGATGGTGTCGCTCGGGGTTACCTGAATGCCTGTGCTCACGTCGGCCTGCCGCTTGATGGGCGCCGTGGCCAGTTTTGGTATCTCGATGGCACCTACCTTGGCTGTGTTCAGCATGGAGCGATTTATGAGCCCAACACCGGGCTTTGTGTTCGCGGCCCCTGTGAGGGATTGTCACTAATTGCGCTTAATGTCGTCGAACGAGATGACAATATTTACCTGGAGGAAGAGCAGTATTTATTAGTCACTGAATAGGAGGCCGCGCTGGCTTCTCCGTGCTCTGGCAGAAATACCAGTGCCGTATCTATGTTCCTTTGATGCCAGCTTGGCCAGAAAATCGGGTTGGTAATCAAGCAGTTATCATAATTGGCGTTCATCCAACTGCAACAGGTGCTAGCCACGTATCAAGCCTACGATGGCGAGTTATCAAAAGGTGATTTGTGATAGTTAGTGTGAATAGTAATCAAAGCCCGCTGACCGCTGGTGCCGCGTTAACCAGTGGCAGCACGGCGCTAATAATGCTGCATGGCCGGCACGTGCGAGAGGTATGCCTACCCAAAGGTAGGTGACAGTGTAGGGTGCAATTTATAACCTGACATTCATCATTCAGAGGTACAGCCGAGGGAAACCCCTATGAAGTTATCGAGCAGTAGCTTGCAAAAAAACAGCCTTATTGAAAGTGCTGGCGACATGATCAATCTCAAAGCAATTAAAGGAGGCTACATGAAAAAACTATCCATTTTGACAGCGGCCCTAGGTGGTCTGTCGGCATTTTCCCCTGTTTCAAATGCGGCTTTGGAGGAGGTTATAGTAACGGCGCAAAAGCGTGTCGAATCGATTCAGGATGTACCGATAGCGATCCAGGCCATATCGGGTGAAGACTTGGAAGCCCTGGGCGTTTCCGACGCCCAAGACATTCTTAAAATATTCTCGAATGTAAGCACTAATGCTTCCAACGCGATTAACACCGGTTTCACTATTCGCGGCGTCGGCACCAATAATTTCCACGGAAATGTTAATCGGGCGGTGGGTATTTATCAGGACGAGGTCTCCATGAGTACGCCTTACTCAGGGGTATTGGGTGTCTATGATATGGAGCGGGTAGAAGTATTGCGGGGGCCGCAAAATACCCTATTTGGACGAAATACCACCGGTGGTGCGGTGAATTATGTGAGTAATACGCCCGCGGTGGGTGATGGGCTCAACGGTTTTCTACGGGGTACCTACGGCCGGTTCGAACAATTTGATGTCGATGGTGCGTTGGGTTTTGATATGGGTAATACGGCGGCCGCGCGTTTTTCATTTCAGACGGTCAGCCGTGATGGCGTTTTTGAAAACCTTGCGCCGGGCCATGAAGGAGAGGAATTGGGAGAAAGAGACCGGCAGTCAGCTCGTTTCCAGGTTAGCTGGAATCCGTCGGATTTAACGGATGTGCTGTTCAACGTGCATTGGGCCGAAAATGGCGGCAAAGGTGTGGGTAACAAGGTCTATGGTAATCGGGATCCCTCTGATCCCACACAGCTTTGCGACTTGGCTGAGATGGCGCGGGGCGCAGATTATGAAACACGAATCAACTGCGTCGATTCGAACGGTTTTAATCCTTCAAATGATGACTGGGAAGACATTTACGATGTATCCAGTAAAACACAGGATGTCGAAATTATGGGTGGTTTTGTGAAAATCTCCCATGATTTCGGGTCGCTGACGTTGACTTCGATAACAGCCTACGAGGAGACTGAGGTACAGTTTTCTGAAGATATTGGCGGCTCCGGCGTTGTCAGATTTATGCCGCATCAGGATTCGACCTTTGATCAATTTACACAGGAATTCAGGATTGCTTCGCCGGTTGACAATGATCTGCGCTGGATTGTGGGACTTTACTATTTTAATGAAGACATGGTGCAGTCAACAAATGTGAGACGAGTACGCATCGCCAACGGCGCGCCGGTAACTGCTTACAATATCCTTGATCAGGAAGACGAGGATATGTCGATCTATGGTCAAATGGAATACGACCTGTCCGATGAATTCACATTAACCCTTGGATTGCGCTATACCGATAATACCAAGGAAGCCGATTCATTATTCGGTGTGGTGCTCACTCCCGTGCCTGTCTTTCCGGGGGATACATTTATCAGCGAGGCACTGGTCACTGAGCTCACCGGCTCGTCTCCTGGCCAGTGTCCGCCGCCAGTTGGAGGGGTTCCCTGTACCTTGTCCTTGCCCGGTCTGGATGCCCCACTGGAAGAACCGGGTGGCAAAATCGGCTTGGATTGGAAATTCAGTGATGCTGCCATGCTCTATGCCAGCTACTCGCGTGGCTTTAAGGCTGGTGGATTTGATACACGTGCCTTGGCGGCCTTTGCCGGCACTGCCGATAGCCCGGTTGATCCCGAATTTCTGGACGCCTATGAAATCGGTATCAAGTCTGAATTAGCTGATAACACCGTACAGCTGAACGCGGCGTTCTTCTACTATGAATGGGAAGACTTGCAAACCTTTGCCGTTATAGACAGTATTCCCGGCTTTTTTAACGTACCGGAGAGTGAATTAATGGGCCTGGAAGTGGAGCTTAAATGGTCTCCGATCGATAGCCTGTATGTTCAGACTTCGCTTGGCTGGCTGGATACGGAGATTATTGATAACGGGGGGTTGGCCGGTATTGATGAAGGCCATGAGCTTACAAATTCACCCGAATGGACTTTCAATGCGCTCATTGTCAAGGATTTTATCTTTGATCTCGGTACCCTGAGTCTGCAATCCGATTTCCGTTGGGTGGACGAACAGAACAACGGATTAAGTTTCGCTGATGACCCTTTTCAGCGTAAGGATACTCAGTTTTACATCAACGCACGCGCTGCCTTCCTGTTTGGCGGTGAAGAGCAATATGAAGTGGCCCTGTGGGGGGATAACCTGACCGAAGAAAAATTCTGCACTCAGATAGAACCACTGGACAGTTTCTTTGAGATCGGGCCGGATCCTCTGACTTCCACCGCTTCCTGTAATCCGAGTACGGGGCAGCGTACCTACGGTATCACGGCCAAGATTATCTTCTAACATGAAGTCTTGCTCTAATAGCGGTGGCTCGATCTAGTGTACTGTTTCATACTAGTATGCAGGTACCCCCTACCTCCTGCCTGAGCCACCCTTCGTCTATCGGTTTTAGGACTTCTCCCGCGTTGCCAGGAAGTACTTGCCTTAGTATGCCGCCTGGCTTTTTTCGAGCGAGGAGGGGAAGTGTTTACAAGGTCTGGGTAAAGGATAAGGGTAAAGGATAAGGATAAGGGTAAAGGGTAAAGGGTAAATAAGATGGTGCGACAAAGCCGTGTGAGATACTTGAGACGAGTCGTTTTTCATCGTGGTCTGGTAGTTGCGATGCCGATGCTAATCCTGCTATATGAAGCGTTCGGTTCTAAGCTGGTTTTGGCTGGCGAAACACTACCCTCAAAATCACCCAATTTTCTGATTATCGTTGC
>JAPUGI010000274.1 GCA_027292925.1 Gammaproteobacteria bacterium | reverse complement strand
TCAGACGGTGGTGTCACCCAACTGGAATTTGACCCTGTAGGCCGGGTTTTCTTCTGAGTCCGTCGAGCGGTCTCGGGTATTACGTCCGGGCGCAGTTGTGCACATGTTTGTAACGCCTGGTCACAACACATCCCAAGCCCGTTATTGGCAGGGTTCGAATAACAGCGCAAATCCGTATCAATGCCCACACGGCGTTCCAGTGCGTTGCGCAGGTAATAAGGCGAAACACAGAAAAAGTCCTCTCGCTTGGGACGTCGCAACTTTGCCGTCATTGGTAACATGACCTGCTTTACATCCATCCAACGGCGAGTAATTGTACTTACAAGCGGTGAACATGATCCCCCGCGACCACCCTGCATCGTCACTTCAGCACTGACGGCTGGTGTAAAATTAACACTGGCTATCAGCAACAAGCCAGGCAGAAATGCTTTGTTTCCAATCATCCTCACCTCCTGGTGATTCAGTTGCTGAAACTAGCCTAACGGTTCTATAGGCTAACACAGTAAAACAGGTTTTTTTTGGCACCAGTACTGACTAAATACACTCATATACTGCATCGATGAGTCTTCTTGACCTGGGTGTTGCAGGATATTCAGACTTCATCTGGTTCATGGCATACCCGATACCGATACCTGTTTCAGGATCAGCAAAACCAGTTGATCCACCGGTTCCATTGTGTCCAAAAGCGTTTGGATTAGGACCGTAATCACTATTGGTGTTGATGATAAACCCCCGTCCTCGCCGAACCTGTCTGCCGAGTACAAGGTCAATTTCTTCATCCACTTCTATTTTTGTTGCCGCACCTATGGTTTTGGCGCTGATGATTGTTGTGTCACCCAAGGTGCCGCCCATGGCGAGTGCGCCGTAAATGGTGGCGATGCCCCGTGCGTTGGCATGGCCATTTGAAGCAGCAATCTCAGCCAGTCGCCATCGTTTACTGCAGGCGTGTTTAAAAGGAGCAATGATCGGGTTCTGCATGGCAATGCGGTTGAGTTCAGGCGTTTCCGATTTGTCCGAATTAGAAGCTGGTGCTGGTTTTTTTCTTGCATGGTTCGGCCCAATCAGGGTGGCGCATCGATGAAATTCTGATTCCGGTAGTCCAATATAGAAATCAGCACCCAGGGGCTCTGCAATCTTCTCACTGAAATATTGGACGAGTGTTTTACCGGAAAGTCTGCGGACGAGTTCCCCGACCAAAAACCCCCAGGTAACCGAGTGGTATCCAGCGCAGGAGCCAGGCGTCCAAAGTGGTGGTTGCGACGCCAGGAGATTCACCATCTTTTTCCAATCGTAGAGATCCTCCACAGTAAGGAGGCTTTGTACCCCGCATAAACCAGCCTGGTGAGACAGTAATTGTGCGACCGTTATTGTGTGCTTGCCTTGCGCCCCGAACTCAGGCCAGTAACTAACGACTTTTGCCTCGTAGTCAATTTTTCCTTCCTCAAAGAGAATGGCTATGGCAAGTGCTACAAGGCCCTTGGTTGTTGAAAAGACGTTAACCAGGGTGCCTTCCTGCCATTCTCGTGACATCTCCCGGTCAGCATAACCACCCCAGATATCCACGACTTTTTCACCCCGGTGGAATACACAGAAACTCGCGCCAACTTCAATGTCATCCCAGAGCCGTGCAAATTCATCCCGGACTAAATCGAATCCGGGTTTTACCTCGCCCATGACTTCTATTTCCATCCGTCATTGGATCCCAGGGTTAGTCTCAAGCGGTGCGTAAATCAGGTAACCGGTCCAATCTGCTCACTGTAGTGCCATAAACCGGGTTGGGTTCTCGAGCACCACTTTATAGGCAACGTCCTCGCCTACCGCATCAAAAGTTGTCTCGGCGCTCTGGTAGGCGCCGGGATAAGTGCAGTCAAAATGAGGGTAGTCAGAACCCCACAACACACAATCAAGCAGGTCCTTATCTTTCATCCAACCTAATCCTTTCTCCTCATCTGCTTCCATGGAAACAAAGCACTGTGCTTTGAATATTTCACTGGGTCGACGTTTTAGCCACGGCGTATGATGGCCCATTATTTCAAAATGCTCATCTAACCTGTCGATCCAATAGGGTATCCAACCAAGGCCGCTCTCGAAAAATCCAACCCTCAAATTGCTGAAACGGTCCAGTACTCCACCGGCGATGATATCCATCACCACCGCCATCTGGCCGAATGGATGTGCAATCATGTGATCATAAAATACATTGCCTTCGTAACGCTCAGACGAAAATCCTTTCATTCGTGAACCAAAGCTGCCGTGAATGCCGACAGCAAGATTGTCGGCCTGAGCAATCTCCCAGATTCCATCACATCGTTCATCGTAAAGTGCAAGGCCGTTGAAGCGTTCCGGTCGTATGGCGAGACCTTTTAAGCCCAATTTCGCAAGACGTTTGGTTTCGGCGACGGCGAGATCCACGTCTTGTAGCGGAATGATACCCATGCCGAACAGTCGGTGAGGGTTCACCTTGCAAAAGTCACTCATCCAGTTGTTGTAGGCTCGGCAGGTTTCAGCAGCGATCTCGGGGTCGCGAATATCCCCCCACAACAAATGGATGGATGGAAAGAAAAGAGCCTGGTCGATATCTTCCTCATCAAGCACGGAGAGCCGCGCGCTTGGATCGTAGCCACCAGGCAAAATATCATCCCAGGTCAGTGATTGCCCTGGCGCCATACCACCCGGAATACATGCTTCCGCAGGACCGGGGCCGTCTCCGGCCAAACGAGAATGGCCTTCTATTGCGATGGCGCTGCGACCATTGACAGTACGAATCTGTAGGACGGAATCACGATATTTTTCAGCCGTGTACTCAGTCCACACCAACTCGGGTTCGCAAATATGGCCGTCTGCATCTATTACTGTTTCTGGTTTCATTCCATGATCCATCAGTGTTTGGTGCAGTATGCGCGTCCAACTATGCCAGTACCAATATGTGTGTGCAGCAAGATGTCTGCCCAGTCATTTACAATAGCAATTGGTGACATCGATATGCTACAGATTTCCCCCGTGAGTGACGTTACCAACCGTGATTCACTACGGGTAGGGGTGCGTCCTTTCGTGGCATAATTAATCCAGGCTGAGATCGGGATGCCAAGTGACTGAGAAGTTTGATGTAACACTGAGAAGAATTCGGCGTTTGAGTGAAAGTACGCTCGATTTTCGATTTGACCGGAATGATGGGAAGCTGGTCATATTTGAACCTGGCCAGTTCTTTCGATTCGTCTTCACCGACGCCGCAGGTGACTTTGAACGTAGCTACAGTCTTTGCAATTTTGGTGAAGATGTCTCGGATACGTCTTACCTGGACCTTGTGATCTCGTTCGTTGATGGTGGCAGGGCGAGCCAATACCTGTTTAATTGTGGGAAAGGAATTACGGCAACTGTCAGTGGTCCATTTGGTCGAGTGCTCGTTCCTGAAACGCTACCCAGGAGATTGTTCCTGGTTGCAACCAGCGTAGGCATTGCGCCTTTTATGCCAATATTAACTGCCCTCTCTTCAGCTTTAGGGAAATTGAAGGTTGAAGTAGTCTTGCTGTTTGGTGCGAGATCCCGCGATGAATTTTTATACCAGGAGGAAGTTCTCGCCATTAAAGAAAGGTACGATTGCTTTACCCTGGTGATGTGCTACTCAAGAGAAGTGTTGGGAGATCAACAGCCTTATGAGCGTAGTGGGTATGTCACTGATCAATTAGGGTCTTTCTCGCCTGATCCGGATTCGGACAAATTCCTGTTGTGCGGCAATCCATACATGATTGATGATTGTTTTGGCTTGCTCAGGAAATTGGGATTCAGGGCGAAGCAGGTGGTCAGGGAAAAGTATGTGTTCGCGAAAGAGACGAAAGTAAAAGAAAAAAAGGCGCTTACGAAAGAGCAAAAAGAACTTATCGTTGAAAAAATGAAAAAGTACAAATAGTCCTATCTGGAGTCAGCTCATTATCTCCTAAGAGGTTGTAGTGAACACCAGTTGATACGTTCGTTACACGGGTAATAAACAGGGGAAGACCACATTAACATCAACAAAATCCAGTTACTTGCGGTTTGCCTGCTCGCAACGTTCATCATCTCTGGCATCGTTACCACCATGGGACTGATTACCCCGGGCGCAGCCGAACATTTCGGTGTAGAAGTCACTTCCATGGCGTCACAGTTCACCTGGTTCACTGGTGGCGTTTTTGGGGGCTACATCTTGTCATTTGTGCTGTTTGATCACTTCTCGATCAAGAGCACATTGATCGTTAGCTATCTTGTGTGCCTGACCTCACTCGTCGCGATTCATATGACGTCTAGCTTCATCATGCTCGGCTTCTGGTTTGCCCTATTCGGCGTTGCCATAAGTATCGCAGTTTGTGGTTCCAATACGCAGATAACCCGGCTTTGGATGGGTCGGGCGAGACAAACAGTGCTGGTTGCCCAGGATGCCACCTTCAATGGTGGTGGCGTGATCTTTTCCGCGATCGCGACCTGGTTCGTAACCAATAGTTTTCCCTTTAGCAGTACCTATCTTGTCGTCGCAGGGTTGGTCGTTTTCGTAGTGATTCTGTCGTTGGTTTCGAATTTTCAAAAAGACCTTTCCATCGATTTTGAGGAAGATCAGAACATCGAGACCGAATGGAACATGGGAATTATTCTGATAGGCATCAGTTTGTTCCTGTTCATGCTGGCCAAGATCTCAATATTTATCTGGGCGCCGCAATATGTAGAACAACACTTCAGCGTGGATAGCTCCGTTTCCGGGCAATTCATGTCTAATATTTTCACGGCGGCGCTAATTGGTTCTTTAGTCGGGACCTGGCTTGTTTCTCGCATGAATGTAAAATATATCCTGTATACGCTAATTGTTGTTTCTGCAGTATCCGTCAAGCTATTCACCCAGACCGACGATGTTGATGTGATTCTTCTGCTGGCTTTCGTTTATGGTATTTCTGTATCTGCGACATTTAACGCCTATGTAGCCTTCGCGCTGACATTTGTAGCTGTTCCGACGCATCGAAATATTGCCTATATGCTCCTCATGTCAGCACTCGGATCTTCTGGTGCACCTTTATTTAGCAGTCAGGCCGTCGAGATGAGTGGGAATATTGGCGACGCACTGACATTCTGTTTTGTGACATTACTGATTGTTATCGCGACGCTGGTTGTCAACGAGATTCTGTCCAAACAAGTAAAAATAGGGGAACCTGGTGAAGATTCCAAAACCAAAAGACCTGCTTGATTTTGCAGGTAAAGTGGTGATTGTTACCGGCGCCAGCCAGGGGATCGGCGCAGGTATCGCTCAGCGATTTGGTGAGGCA
>JAPUGI010000273.1 GCA_027292925.1 Gammaproteobacteria bacterium | reverse complement strand
TTCCTCCTCCGCAACAACGGCCGTACTAAACAGCAAACATATTGCCGAGCACACACTCGCAAACTTCATCGTATATTTCATATCATCTACTCCTTGGTAGTCTATGGTGTACGTACCGCTGTACTCCTTTAAATTTTATCGATACTGCTGGATCTCTTAGGGGGGGGCATGAAGAAAAATCGGTCGCCTGGAGAGAAAAATAATTTGACGAAGGAGATACTCGTATGAATTTGAAAGCCATTCACTGTGGTCTACTTGACCAATCTGTAGTTTACAGCATATTGCTGCTCTACAGCCCTTTAGAATCAAGCGACTTCGTATAAGCCCCATTATGTTAAATAACCCTGATATGCGTATCCGCTGGGCTGTGGTGTGAGTGTTTACTCTGCTACAGATGGGCTACCCCCCCTGTGCCGCGACTCACATGTGTGGTTGTGTGACTGAGGAGCTGACTAGCTTCGGTCGACACCTTGTGGCACTTTTTGCCCTGATTTTGTCGTATCGCAGAATCGCTGGGGCCAATGACTCGCAAACTTCAAGAATGGGTTTCAACATTTTTTTGTGCGTAACGACCGATTTTTGTCTGCCAGCCCCTCTATGCTATACAGGCGGCTGGTACCCTCAAGGTTCGCGTAGAACTGATCTCTTTGACACAAGGAACGTCATAACTGAAGACTGAGGTGAAACTACTAAAATTCAACCAAAACACATTGCATCCGCACGATCTTCAACTGGCGAAAAGGATGTTAAGAGGCGATGAGAAGGCAATATCTGAGTTTATGGATGTCTATTTCCCTCGCATCTATCGATTTGCCCTGGTCCGCTTAAATCATGATGAAACTAGCGCTGAGGATATAGTGCAACAAACCCTAACTAATGCGGCAAGACGTATCGTGACTTATCGAGGTGAAGCATCGATGATGACCTGGCTGGCGCAGATCTGTAGGCATGAAATAGGTCGCTACTTCAAACAAACCAAAACTAGAGACAAAGTTGTAATACTGTTCGATGATGAACCCCTGGCTTCAGCATTGTTCGATATGCTGGAGGGCGATAGCAAAGATAACCCGCTGGATTTTTCAGAAAGTGAGGAGTTGGTCTCAATGGTACACCTGGTCCTGGATCAGCTACCGAATCGGCATGGAGATGTTCTGGAATGGAAATACATTGATGGACTTAGTGTTAAGGAAATTGCGGAGCGGCTCTGCATCGGCACAGAAGCAGTGCAATCCCAACTGGCACGAGCAAAAGGAACATTCAGGCGGGCATTTGGAGAATTGTATGAGCTGCATTACGGGGAAGCCTGATCAGCATAGAGAGGTGATATGACAGAATCGGACGATCAGAAACTTGAACAACTCGTTCGGCGAGCTGGACGTCGCACTCCTTTACCTGAAGACGTCAGGAGCCGCTTCGAGGAATCCTTCAAAAAAGAACTGCTAATTACGCGCAAAAGGCGTTTACGCCATCGACTGCAATTTACTTCAGCGATTGCTGCCAGCCTTGTTCTGGCCGTAATTTTAGTATTGGTCAGAAACCAGCCGATGGAAGTAGAAATAATTGCTGCTGTGGAGCGTAGCCATGGGCAAACTTTCTGGCAACGCGATGATGAAGGTGGTCCTTTGCGCTCCGGTAACCGGATCCAACCCAACGACAACATTCGCACCTCGGCAGGATCATTGGCAATAAGACCTAGTGGTACCAGCATCGACGTTCGACTCAATCACATGACGGAAATTGAGTTCGTAAACGGTCGGTCCATGAGACTCATAAAGGGTTCCGTATATATAGATGCTCCGATCTCAAAACTAAAAGCAGGTAGTGGACACCAGCCGTTTACAACGCTGGTCAATGGTATCGCAGTTGATCACATCGGAACCCAGTATCTGGTTTCATCGACAGAACTAGGTATTTCAATTGCAGTTCGGGAAGGAGAAGTACTGATTGAGACCGATCAACAGCGACATCGCAGCCGGGCATATGATAACGGTGGTGAGTTGGTTGAATTTCATGATGACCACAGCTTTACTAGGACCAAAATTATGACCTACGGTGAGCGCTGGGCATGGGCAAACACCCTGGCACCGGACATCGAAACTGATGGGATGTATTTGGCTGATTTTCTGGATTGGGTCGCAAGAGAAACAGGATTCACGATTGCGTATGCATCATCGGATATTATGCAAGTGGTACAGAGTAAGGGTGAGGATAAGGTAGTGCTTATTGGTAGTCATCGAACAGAAGATGTCTTCAAGGCACTAGGGGATACCATGCGGACCACTCAATTTAGCGCATCAATCGAAGAAGGCGTTATCACGATTCAATATCCGTAGTTATTGCTGGTCCTTCAAAAACGCCATATTAGACCGATGTTACCGACCAGAGGAAAGACCGGCTCCACATCCACTTCCTCCAGCAAATACAGGTCATCTTCCAGAGCGATCTCATAATCGACACCACCCTTGTTTGCACGATTTACCAGGTTGGTCACTTCAATGAAGAATGATAGGTTCGTGCTTTTTATGGACATGTCGTAGGAGACTTTGGCATCCAGTGTGAAATAGTTTTTTAAGCGTTCATTGCTGCGAAAGTTGGAAATCACAAATGGCTCATCGGCAGGAATTTTCAAAGGAACTTCGGTTATTGTCCAGCCGGTATGCCAGGCGGCGGCAACGCCAATATTCCAATTGCCGACATGCCAATTGCCGATTGCATTCAGGTTATGCGTTTGATCCCAGCGTCGGTCAATCCAGCGGCTGTTCTCCTTATCCCTGACCTGGCTGTAGGAGTAATTCAAGTTCCACTCGAAAGCATCACTGCTGCCGGTGTAGCTTAGTTCGATGCCTCGCGTGAATGCCTCGTCGCTGAGAATTGTGATTCGATCTTGTTCCAACTCTGGCGTAAACACATGAGGCTTGAACAGGTTTTCATATCGTGGTTTCAGGTCGTCAATTCGTTTATAGAATAATTCGATCTCAAACCGGCTGCTTTTATTTAACTCATACTCTGTAGCAAGAATCCAATGATCTGACTTCTGTGGTTTTGAAAACCCAGTCTCTAAATCCGCGGTTTGAAGTTCATAAATACCTTGTGGCTGGTAAAAACGTCCGTAACTAAAACGAAAATGCCAGTCTTTATTTGGCTGAAACACCATTGAAATCCGTGGGCTGACCTGCCACTCGAATCCAGTATTTGCATAATCCTGGCGATCGTAGCGAATACCCAATTGTACGGTGAGTGAATTCAAGGGTCTGTATTTACCAGTTACAAAAGCGCTGGACGCGTTACCGTCAAACTTTGCGATAACAACTTCGTCAAGCTCTGTGGGTATACCAAGGAGGCTTGCAATGGTGCCCCTTCTGACATCCAACCTGGTGTCGTAGTCCATTTTCATATGTTGAAAGGAAAATCCATAGTCGAATTTGAGGTGATCATGGACTCGAAATTCCTGCAGGTGTTTGAGGGAAGTTATCGATAAAGATTGATCATCCAACAAGAAACCTTCCGAGCTGTCTTCTGCGAAAGTTTCGCCAGTTCGAAGGCTTTCAATGTCACCGAAAGAAAGGAAAGTACGGATGTAAAATCTCTCATCTGGATCAATTTCCCATTCGAGCCACACATAGCGATTATCGACTTTACTACTAGCCCGGGATTCATCGGATTCAAATCTGATATCGTCGTTGAAGATGAACCCGCTGATCTTGAGTCGCCCAACAGAAAATTGTCTTATGTATCTTCCATAGAGGTCATAATATTTCGGATCTCCCAGCCCAGAATTTACTATATTTAACACCTTATCCAGGTTGCCTCTCCTGGCTGAAAACAACCATTGATTAGCACCTGACTCGGTGAATAATAGAGCTGAAGTTGAATAAGCACTGATTCCAAGCTCACCGCCTGGTCCTGTAAAAGTGTCTTGGGTCGCAATATCGAGCACGCCACTTAACTTGTTGCCGTATTGAGCAGGAAAGCCTCCTGTAAAATATTCAATATTCTGGATGGTTTGTGGGTTAAATGAGCTGAACATCGATTGGAAATCACGTAGATGAAATGGCTCTATCAGCTCAATGCCATCGAACAACACCAACAGCTCGTCGGTGGCGCCGCCGCGTACATTAGGTTTGGATGAAATACCGATACTGGCAGCACCTGGTAGTCTATGGATGATTCTTAGGCTGTCGCCCGCGAAACTGGGGCTATCGTTCAATTGGGTTTCATTTATCAGTTGATATGAAGAACGGTCACCACCCCTTACTTCATAACGACTGGCGGTCACGACAATATGGTCGATGGCTTCCGGTTTAAATGCAGGTATTTCAGGAGTCGGTAACTTTGCGTTTGGCGCTATCGTTTGCTGACGTTCGATTGACCAGGTACCTCTATTTACCCGGTTGAGTTCCAGCCCTGCGCTCTGCAGGACCTTCCTCAACGATTCAACACTTAGCTCACCGTCCCAGTCGATGATTTTTGAGTCATCAACCAGACCGGTCGAATAAATCAGGGCATATCCTTCTTGCCGATAGCGTTGCAATAACTCGCCAAGCATAAGTCGTGCTGCATAGAGAGGTTGCACAATGAAGCACATCAGCAAGAAAGAGACGACGAAGCGAATCAAAATAAGTCATGGTATCCAGTGTCTACGACCATATTACTGTATTTCTTCGGTACTCGATCAATTTCGCCTGATGAAATCTACCTGATTTATGATTTTTGAATACCGCTCTAGCCGTATGGAACTTCAGAGCGCGGGTATTCTGACCGATCTGCACCGCCAGATACCCTACCGTGATCAAGACAGCAATGGCACCCATAATCTCAGCTACGGCCCCGATAGCTTCCCATTCCATTTCTAGACCCTCTCAGTTTGAGGAATCATACAATAAGGAAGAAGGAGACATTTGTCTTATACATTACAGGCTAATTCTCGTCCACCGAGCTTAAATGGTCGTCTCCTGTAGGCCAGGTTTTGGTGCTATGGTTACTGCACAAGAATAGTGAAACCTGAGGTGAAAGGGGAAAAAACATGAACGATTTTAGAGGAAAGGTTGTCATTGTGACGGGTGCAAGTTCGGGACTCGGTAAAGCCGCAGCAATACATTTTGGCAGTGCCGGGGCTAAGGTTGTGGTCGCGGCTCGTCGTGAAGAGCAAGGACTGGGAGTAGTCGCCGAAATCGAGAACTCAGGTGGGGAGGCGCTTTTTATTAAGACGGATGTCACCAGACAGCAGGACATTATTACACTGATAGACGGCACAATTGCCAGGTTCGGGAAGTTGGACTGTGCTGTTAACAATGCAGGAGTCGATGGAGCGACGATGACACCAATGGCGGAAATTGAAGAAGCCGACTGGGATCAGCTGATGAATGTTAATTTGAAAGCCGTGTGGATGTGTATGAAGTACGAAATCCCTGCAATGATAAAAAATGGTGGTGGCAGCATAGTTAACGTCTCCTCTATTTACGGCTCCAAGCCTAGTGACGTTGGCCACGCGCCATACGCGGCGAGTAAATATGGAGTGATTGGCCTGTC
>JAPUGI010000272.1 GCA_027292925.1 Gammaproteobacteria bacterium | reverse complement strand
AACAGGGCGCCCCAGCGTCCGTGCTCGATACTCTTTGCCGACAACACCCTCTGCACCATGAATTGATTGGTACACCAGAAGTAGAATCCGAGCAGTACAACGCCCGTAATAAGGCCCGGCCAAGGCACGCCTGGGTCATCCCAGGGACGAATCAGGCTCAGTTTTTCCGCCGGTATTGAGGCGGTCAACGCCTCCCAGCCACCCACTTGTTCCAGCGCGGTCAAAGAGATGATGGCCGAGCCGGTGACCAGCAGGATACTTTGCAATGCATCGGTGTAAATGACGGCGGCCAAACCACCCGCCACGGTATAGATGCCAGCCACGACGGCGATGATTGCGATGCTATAGCTCATAGGCATCTCGGGGAAGATCAGCTGCAGGAACAAGCCTCCCGCATACAGGCTGCCCGCGGTATCGATGACAATATTCAGGAATACCGTCAGCGCCGAGAAGTAGCGACGCGCGCCTTTATTGAAGCGCCGCTCCAGAAACTCCGGCATGGTGTAGAGCCTTGAGTTCAGCACTGTCGGCAGTATAAATATGCAGTAAAAGACCAGTATCACGGCGGCCATCCACTCATAGTTAAAGACTGCGATGCCGTTAGTGTAGGCCTCGCCGGATAGCCCGATCAGCGTCGTGCTGGATATGTTCGACGCGAAAAGGGAAACACCTATAAAGGGCCAGATCATGCAGCGGCCGGCAAGAAAATAGTCTTCTGCGCTGTCGTGCTTGCGCGACAGGTACAAACCGAGACCGATGCTGATGACCATATAGATGGCAATAATTGCCATATCGACATTGTGCAAGGTGAAATCTGGCATCGCGCAGGCCCTTTCTTATGGGGAGGATGGACTTGAATGGAGCCAGTCTAAACGATAAGCAAGCTAATTGCAATCGATTGTAATAAAATTGTGCAATCGGTTGTAATTAATTCTTGCAATCGATTGGAATAAGGACTATGGTTGGCTTCGTCGTATGCAGTGGTGCTGATTTTGCGGTCAAATAATTTCCCAAACGGTGCTGTTTTGAATTGAATGTAAAGCTATAAGATGAATCAATGAGGATCAAACCATGAAAGAAATATCATTCAAGTTAAACCCCCTTTATGTGGCTGTAGCACTGGGTCTCAGTACCGTGTCTGCAACTCACGCTCAGAATGTCATGGAAGAAGTGATTGTAACCGGTGTCCCCAGGGCGACAACCAAGCTGGAATCAACTGCGTCGGTTACCTCGTTGTCCGCTGAGGAACTCTTTGATTCCGCGCCGCGCTCGACTGCAGAAGTTTTTCGCAACATACCGGGTATTCACGCGGAGGCCTCTTCTGGTGATGCCAACAGCAACATCAAAGTTCGCGGTATGCCCATAAGTGCGGGAGGCTCGCGATACGTATCGATTCAAGAGGATGGATTTCCTGTGCTGTTGGTTGGTGACGTTGCGTTTGCAACGGCCGATAGCTGGTTGCGACTGGATACAACAGTGTCAAGTGTGCAGTCAATCCGCGGCGGTACGGCTTCGACAATGGCATGGAATGCCCCGGGCGGCATCATTAACTTCATCTCTAAGACAGGCGAGCAAGAAGGCGGCTCAATCGGAGTAACTGGTGGACTGGACTATGATGCACTGCGCGTAGATGCCAATTACGGCGGCGCATTAGGAAACGATTGGACGTATCATGTGGGTGGTTTTTATCGTGACGGTGAAGGTGTGCGTGAAAACGGCACAGAAAAAGGTGGTCAAATAAAAGCCACGATTGCTAAGGACTTTGACCGCGGGTCTGTAAAAGTTCACTTCAAGCATCTGGATGACGAGGTTCCGACCTACTTGCCTATTCCGGCCAAAGTGACCGGTTCGGGCTTTCGCGAGGCTGGTGTAGATTTTGGCGACGGCACTTTGTTCCTGGAGACAAAGGATTGTGCTCCTCGTAGAGGAAATAAGATTGACTGCGTCGACGGTGACAGCTTTCAAGCTGAAATGACCTCCATAGCGTTTGACGGCACTTTCGATTTTAACGACACCTTCAGCGGTAATTTTAAGTACAGAAACGCTTCCATAGAAGGGAATTTCGCATCACCGTTTCCCGCCAACGTATATGATGATGGCGCGGCAGGGCCGTCGGTGGAAATTGTCTACTTTAATACTCAAACAAATGATGAAGATAACGATTTTGCAGATCTGAGTTTATCCGCCGATTTTGAATTGGTTCACGCCACGGTCGGTGTGGCTCTCGCATCCCAAAACATTAGCACTACCTGGAATTTCAACCAGTATTATCGGCGGCTCGATGGCAAGCTGACACCGTTTGACCAAGGCAATTCAGTCGATGGTGTGCTGTACGGAAACCCGGCTTTTGGAAATTGCTGTACACGGGCTTATGATTTCGAAATTGATGGCACAGCTCCCTATATTGCACTAAGCGGCGAGATTGGGCAGAACCTGAGTTGGGATGCCAGCTACCGTGACAATCGTTACGATATTGATGGCAGTTTTGCTGAGAACACTGTCTTGATCCCGCTAGATGTTAATGGCGACGGAGTTATTGGGCAGAATGAGCTGGAGGTGCCGACTATAGGTGCAGCAAAGCCTGCCGATTACGACATAGATTATGATGCATGGTCGGTCGGTGTGAACTACGCCTTTGGTGACAATATGGCGGTATTTGGCAACATCTCCGAAGGGGGGAGTTTGTCGTCACCCGATCGTGTTACTGGCAATGTCCGGGATGACGGAAGCATGTTTAATGACTCTGGTTTTAGCTCGGTTGAGCAAGCCGAAATAGGCTTTAAATATAGTGGTGACAATGCGGCGTTCTATATCACTTATTTCACTGCTGATACGGCCGAAGCTCGTGAGTTTGAGGTAACGACACAAACTTTCAAGGAAAATACCTACGAATCGTCAGGGGTAGAATTGGAAGGAACTTATGACATGGGTAATGGTTTCGGTATAAGGGCCAATGCTACTTTTACTGATTCAGAGATTGTGAAAACCGGCGATGGTTCGAACGAAGGCAATACGCCCCGTCGTCAAGCGGACTATATCTTCAACATTACACCGTACTATGTAGCTGAAAACTGGGATGTTGGCGTCAGCATTTTCGGTACCGACGATGTATATGTTCAAGACAATAACGATCTGAAATTCGATAGCTTCATCACCACCAGCCTTTTCCTCAACTATTCGTTTAATGACAATATAAGCTTGAGCTTGAATGTGAATAACATTTTTGATGAAGAGGGATTTACCGAAGGTGAAGAAGGTTCAGCAGCGCCGGGAGATTATGTCAGAATTCGCCCAATCAATGGAAGAACCGGCTCCGTCACGCTTCGCTACAACTTTTTTTAGTAAGGGCTTAGTTTAGTATCTTTCCCGGGCTCCTGGAGCCCGGCTCTTTTTCACCCCTGGTGTAAACTGGACTCTCTTACCACAAGCGTTGCGGTACTAATTGTGTCACGCATCCGCTTGCCTTTGATGGCCCCTGTCAGTTTGTGTACCAGGAGTTCGCCTGCCCTACGAATATCCTGGCTGATGGTAGTCAGGGCAGGGTGGGTACGCGAGGCAATATCGATGTCGTCATATCCGACAACTGCCACATCTTCGGGTACACGGATACCGTGGCGATGCAGGGACGCGATAGCACTCATTGCAATCAAGTCACTGCAACACACAATACCCTCAATTTTCGGTTTTTTATCCAGAAACTGCTCGATAACCGCATTCGCATGATGTGACTCAAAGGGCACTGCCAACTCGAGTGATGGATCCAGTGAATCTCCCCGCTCGCCCAACGCCTGTTGGTAGCCCTCATAGCGCAAGGCCAGTTCGGGGAGTTCTCTGTCTCCAAAAAAAGCGATACGCCTGCAACCCTGGGCCATCAGGTGCCTGGTAGCCAGCGCGCCACCCTGCAAATTATCGCTGCCAACCAATCGATATTTTCGTCCCGGAACATTTGCCCCCCAAACGACGATAGGGGGAGCAAAAGCCGCCAGGAGGTTCAACTCTTCGTGTATGCGGCCCTGTCCGATGATTATGATGCCATCTGATTGTCGGCACGCACGGCTGGACCTAAAGTCATCCGCACTCGCAATGGGCTCGTGATAAAGGAGCAGATCATAACCGGCAATGGCAAGACTATCGGCTACACTTCCTATCATTTCCAGAAAGAATGGATCAGACGTATGCTGCTCAGCGACAGCGTCCAGCATCAGCACCATGCAGATTATATTGGATTTTTGCAGGCGGAGATTTCTCGCCGTCTCATTCATGACATAGTTATGCTTTAGCGCCAATTCTCGAATCTTCTGTTTGGTTTTTTCATTGACCAAAGGGCTGTCGCTGAGTCCCCTGGAGATTGTAGAGCGGGATACTCCGGCCAGGTCTGCCAACTGTTGCATGTCAATTGTCTTGAAATCATCGGTTTTACTGCTGCTCACCATGCGGCCTTTACTCCCTTGTAGATGCACTGCATCGAGATTGATTAACGCCAGTATAGCGGCTAATTACAATCGGTTGTAAATTTGTTAGTGGCCACACGGCTATTTGGCGATTTTATGGAGATAAATAGAATGAATATCAATAAGTTATGTGATTATTTTGGTAGAGGTCTTGACAAAATACAATCGATTGTAGTATAGTTACCACAAGTCACAAAAATTGTATTTTTATTTTTAGAGTCCGTTTAATAGTGAATTTTTCCCTTGCAACGAACTATCCAACACGTGAGATCAACGCCATGACTTCTTCCTGGTCAGCCGAGCAGCTAAGAACCCTGCATGTTGGGCAAAACAATGTCTTACCGGCGATTTCGCCTGCGGCGAATCTTCGCATGTTGCCTGAAAGCTACCTTTGGGATTTCTGGCCCGTTATGGCCATGGCGGGAGGAATAGCCACGGTCGATGGCGCCGAGCTATGGATGTCACTTTCAGCGCCATCGATAATTGCACCTGATGAGCGTCATCACGTGGCGAGAATACGCCTGCTTGCGAGAAAGGATGGCATCTGGAAGGACTGTGGCCTGATTTTCCCGGATGGCTTCTCTCTCGGTAGTCACGAGTGGACGGGCTCAGCAACGTTGGATACGAGCAGTGGCGAGCTACAACTTTTCTACACAGCGGCTGGGCGCAACGGCTTTACAGGACCAAACTACGAACAACGACTGGCACAGGTCCGTGGGCGCCTTTTGAAGGGGGCACACGGCCCCTGCTTTTCGGATTGGGAAAATCACCGGGAAAGTGTTGTTGCCGATGGCCAGGTCTATGCCGTTGCGGACCAGGTTGAAGGTGAACCCGGCTTTATCCGCGCTTTTCGCGATCCCTATTTCTTCCAGGATCCTGCCGATGATCGCAGGTATTTGGTTTTTACCGCATCAGTTGGAAGGCCGTTAACGCCCTACTCCGGGGCCGTCGGCATTGCAGAAGCAAGTGAGAGGCCTGGCGGTACATGGCAGCTCCGACCTCCACTGCTAGAGGCGGACGGAGTAAATAATGAACTTGAGCGGGCTCATGTAATCACGCATGGGGGTTTGTACTATCTTTTCTGGTCTACGCAAAGCCACACGTTTCACCCGGACTGCCGCGGCCCCAACGGATTGTATGGCGCCGTATCAGAAACCTTAATGGGCGCCTATGAACCTCTCAACGGCTCCGGGTTGGTACTCACAAACCCGGAAGAGTCTCCCGCGCAGTGCTACGCCTGGCAGGTATTGGATGATCTAAGCGTTGTTAGTTTTATCAACTCGATCCGGCGAAGAAATGCACCGGAGAGCGGGCAGGCAACAAATGAGGAAATATTTGTGGGAAGCATGGCGCCACGTGTTCGGCTACATCTGGAAGGGGACCAGGCGTACTTGGCCCAAGGTACCTAGCCAGTTGCTAATGCCGCTATATGATAATCCCCAAGCAATCAGTCAACCTTGGTACTATCAAGGCTGTGCTTGACCTTTTTCAATTGCTCGTCAACCTCTGGCCCCAGAGACAGCGCCAAGCCGGTGGCAAGAATGTCAATAATGGGTCAGGATGATGATTCGGGTCGTCATCGGCACATAAATCGTTGTGTCTTCCAGTTTGTCGCCTGAGGTGATCGTGATATCGGCTAATTCCGCCAGCGGCGAATCTGGACTGGTGATTGCGATCAGTGTTGCGTTGTTCTCTTTCGCTATTTTCGCAACCTCGATCATGGTTTGTGTTCGCCCGGTAAAGGAAAACAATAATACGGGGGTGCCAGGTATAGGAAATATAAACGGGGTGTGGCTAGCAGATTCCCTCCTTTGATCTAGTTGCTGCCTCTTGTGCACCCTGGAGGAGACGTCGATGATGTTTCCCCAAAAAAATGCCAATGTACCCAACGACGTAGTTTGTTACGCTGTTATCGTCAGAACTCATACCGAGATAAGGAAAATAAAGTGCGCTACTGGCTATGTGCTGTCTTCCTGCTTATGAGCACAAATAGTTACGCAGAACCGTCAATCACCCCATCAGGGATTGAGTCTCTCGCCTGGATGGTCGGCAGTTGGAAAGGTACCCTCGGCCCACAAACAGTTGAAGAAACCTGGAGCTCACCCAGGGCTGGCAGCATGGACGCCATGATCAGGCTGAGCACTCCGGAGGGTGTGCAAATGATAGAGCTTATTGTGATCCGTGAAGTTCAGGTCGCAGATGGCGAAGACAGCTTGATGCTCCACTTGCGGCAATTCAGCCCAGCACTGGAGTTACGCACCAGTCTGGATATGCAGCGGCAGGCAATAGCGGCGCAATCGGTCAGTTTTGTCGCAGATGAAAGTGCCGCTATCGAACAATTAACCTACACGCGCATGGCGCAAGACCATCTCAGGGTCGAGGTAACCCTCGCTACCGGAGAAGTATTCACCGCGCATCTCCAGCCTGACTAGCACCTCGTTAGCGTATCAACACAGTCCTGAAGTTGAAGTCCGCTACGTGCACTATGAACGACCTGCCTCTGGATACTTTGAGACTGGACTGGCGGAGGCCCGGGGATGGTTGTCCCTTCTGAAAATACGATCGTGCCGTTTTTTTGGTCATTCTTTGCTGTCGTCATCAGGCTGCAATTCTCCCATAACGATGGTGCAGGCCACCGACACGGGGAAACGCCACAATATTTCCCAACTCCGGCGGTTCAACAGCTCGGATTTCAGGCGGATCTTTGTTCAACGACAAATGCGTTCTACAGGTATGGTAATAGCTAAAATATTCGCGAAGGGTTCTGCGTAGATGCCGCTCATTGAGAACAATAATATGATCCAGGCAGTCACGGCGTATGGACCCAATAACACGTTCACAAAAAGGATTTTGCCATGGCGAGCGAGGCGCTGTGATAACCTCCTCGATACCCAGACTCCTGATCCGTCGCTGAACCTTCGCACCATATATCGCATCCCGGTCACGCAACAAATATCGCGGAGCGGAATCGAAAGGAAACGCCTCCACTAATTGCTGAGCAGTCCACTCTGCAGTGGGGTGTTCTGTCACGTTGAAGTGTACAACTTGCCGGCGATCATGGCTGAGCACAATGAAGACATAAAGCACTCGAAATCCGGCGGTAGGGACAGTGAAGAAATCCATTGCTGCCAAACACTCTGCATGATTACTGAAAAAAGTTAGCCAGGTTCTCCAGTGTCAATTGACGGCGTGACTTGAATAAAGATCGAACCGTTTTAAGTAGTGCAGACAATCGACTAAGCATGCTGGCCATGCTTCAGGAACTGCCGGGAAATGTCAATGAATTCAACCCGATCTAATTTTCAGAAGGCGCAGGTTTTTAGCAATTCGCCATGTAGAGGCCCGCCATGGGCAAGCTCGCGGTAAATCAGTGGGTGGAGTTGACTGTTCTCTGGGGTATCTATAGTATGCTTTACATATTACACATGTAAGCGGTATGTATGTATGCCCGATATTGGATTGGAGCCCTGGCACATTTGGGTAGTCCTGGGGATTAGTCTTTTTGCGTGCGAAATATTTACACCTGGATTTGTGTTGGTGAGCCTCGGGATCGGTGCTTTCGCAGGGGCGGCCTGCCACGCAATCTTTGCTGATTTCGGTTGGGCGGTTGCTGGTTTCGCCGTTGGTGCATCAATTGCCCTTGTTGGAATCCGCCCCGCGTTGGTTCGTACATTCATGGATGACACACCATCACCTTTTGGCACAGAAGGGATGAAGGGGAATATAGTCACTATCGCTGACGCATCAGATATTGGGGGTGCGATGAAAACGCAGTTTCGAGGGTCGCTCTGGAACGTTGATAGCGAGGATGATCTGCTCGAGGGCGATCAAGCCCGGATCGTGGATGTCGAGGGGACCACGTTGAAGGTTGTACGGCTACCAGAGGAGTAAGTTATGTCGATTGCATTCACAGTAGTACTTGCGGTTTTTGCAGTATTTATCATCGTCCTTGTGGCAAAAGGTATTCGAATCGTCCCAGAGCAAACGGTGATGATGATCGAGCGCCTGGGCAAGTTCTCACAGCAGCTCAACCCGGGCCTCAACATCATCATTCCGGTGCTGGACGCGCCGCGGGGTCTTCTTTGGCGGCGGACGGAAAAAGAAGGCGGAATGAAGATACATATCGTGGAGACCAAAATATTGATTGACCTGCGCGAACAGGTCTATGATTTTCCAGCACAACAAGTTATCACCAGCGATAACGTTGGCATTCAGGTTGACGCCGTTGTGTACTTTCAGATCGTGGATCCAAAAAAGGCCACCTACGAAATTGCGAACCTCCCGATTGCGCTTGAAACACTAACGCAAACCACACTGCGGAACGTAATTGGCGAAATGGAGTTGGATGACACTTTAAGCTCCCGCGACAAGATCAATGCCGAGCTGGTGAGCACGATTGATGAAGCGGCGAAGGGATGGGGAGTTAAGATTAATCGGGTAGAGGTGCAAGACATCACTCCGCCCCAGGACGTCACCGCCGCTATGGAGCAGGTAATGAAGGCCGAGCGAGAACGCCGGGCCCGCATTACAGAGGCAGAAGGTATCAAGACGGCCGCCGTGCTGCAGGCGGAAGGAGAGCGCGATGCGCGCATTGCAGAAGCGGAAGGTGAGAGGCAAGCACAGATTACTGAGGCCCAGGGGCAAGCAGAGGCCATCAGGGAAGTCGCGGCTGCGAAAGCGAGAGAGCTGGAACTACTAAAGAGAGATCTTGGCGAAGACCTGCCGAGCTACCTGGTCGCCCTGCGGTACATGGAGACAATGGATAAGATGGCGGGGAATGACAACGTGGTATGGATGCCACACTCTGCTGGCGACCTGAGTTCCTACATTGGCGGATTCAGGCAACTCCTCAGCACTGGGCAAGCCGTGCCAGAGACCTAGCGATGGTGAATATTGTTCATCCCGGGGCGCTTATAGAGCCATTGATACTGTCTCCAGCTGGGTTGTCACAGTCGGCGTTTGCTCGGCACCTGGGGTTTAACCAACCCCAGCCAATCAATGAACTGGTGAAAGGGAAGAGGGGAGTGACGCCAAAAATGGCTCTCCTGCTGGAGAAAGCCACAGGGGGGGTTTACCCCGCTGAGTTCTGGCTATTGGCACAGTTGCGCTTTGACCTTGCTGGAACCAGATCCGGGTTACCTGATCACCGGGCGGCCCTTGTGGAAAACGTGGCTGTAAGTGGAAAGCCGTCAGTAGTAAAAGATGCCGGGCAGCTCGCAACCCTAAAGCTCAGCAAGCAGATTCAAACTCTGTCTTAATCGATGCGGCTTGCCTATGCGAATCCGCTCGTGTTTCGATTTCTAGAGTGCGGCTTGCTGTTCGGCTGAGCGCCCAAGAAGGGGACTTTAAAACGGTTGTAGAGCTGCTTATGTTACGACTCGCTGACCTTGTATGTTTCTGAACCACCACGAGCATCAACCCAAGTCTCACTGGAGGTGTTTTTCGCTAGGTCGGCCAGGGTGAACAGCGCTTTAATCGATCGGGTAGTTGGTGCATTACCGGAACCTTGACCCCAAGCTCCGGGTTCGGCATCGGTAATGATTGCAATCTCGTCCGTGTTGATCCAGTAATAAAGGCTGCTAACGACACCGGGGTTTTCTCGAGCAGCACGGCAAGCTTCAAGTGCTGCGATACCCAGTTGATTTCGGTCTGCGCTATCACGACGTTCGTATTTTGCTACGTGAAGAGGCATGGTAAGTTCCTTTTTCTAGCTTCGGATGGACGAACATTTATACTCCTTCTAAACTGAGCATGGCATGCCGGACGCTGGCGTGGCCGAGAATTGATTTAAGTTGCTCCGCACTGCTTTCCATGGATGCGCCAAACCAGATAAAGACGTCAATAAATATCAGGAACGGGTTGTACATCAGGCCTAACCAGCCCATGCCCAGGGCGATAAATTGGCCGATGCGGGTGGCTTTTTGTGTGGCCCTGGCGTGGTCCATGCGCAACGCCAGAGCGGCGCGTAAAACGTGGCCACCATCCATCGGAAAAGCCGACAGCAGATTGTATAGCTTGTGGGCCGACAGATGACATTCCGAATATTATTGCCTGACGGAATCGTGTTGTTGGTACTAT
>JAPUGI010000271.1 GCA_027292925.1 Gammaproteobacteria bacterium | reverse complement strand
TTTGTGCTTGGTGGTTTCCCTGTGATGCAACATGCACTGCACATCACTATTATTCCTGAGTCCTATTTCCCATGGATTGCATGGGGGTTGGTTCTCAGCACCGCCATCTCAATGCTCGATCGCCTGCTCACTCCGGTAAAGACGAATCAATCAAACTCGACTTTCGACGAATAGCTCCTTGTTGGCTTTGGGAAGAAAGACCAGTCCTATTACCGCGTTAAAAGAAACAAAGAACGTGTGCATAACCAGGGAAAATGCGCCAACTTCTGGAAACGCCGGGAAAAGTACGGTCCAAAGCAGTAATGCACCGGCATGAAACGGCAAGGGTAAGGCTGCGGCAATAAAAATAACGGGCAGGAACGCCATCATCTGCCCAAAGCCGACTTCAACATTAAAAAGATCCAATGCAAGTGTATACACCACAACCGCAGCAAGCAGGTTAGGAGCCTTGCACAACAGCACCAGGACATAATCAATTAACCTAGCCTGTCTGAGTGCATGAAATATCTGTTTATCACGCAACGTGGAATTTTTAAAAACCAAACCGTTGAAATAGAGAATGTGGAAAGGAAAATAGAGGAAGGCAACCAGATATACGCTGCCTAGTATGGTTGTCAGAGGCAACAGGCTGGAGGCTTCGATAACTAGATCATAGTAAAAAAATACTCCGGCAGCAGAAAAAAGGAGCAGCTGATATATCTCCACTATGCCAAGTAGAATCATGCTGGATATAGCTTTCCAGATCGGAACCTTGTAGCGTTGGAGCAGGTACAGGGACATCGCCCCTTTACCAATCTGTTCATTCACCAGCGACAGTATATAAGCACTGGCGCGAATAGGCAGGACATTGGTCAGCTTGATTTCAGACGTATTAAACCACTTGATTACCCGCCAGGTCGCATGAGCATCCACAAGGAAAAAAAACATTGAGTAGGGAATCATCAACATAAGCCAGTGAAGCCAGTCTGCTCCCTGGAAAAAGTTAACCAGGTATTCAGCCGCGCTAACTCCATCACGTTGGGCTGCCTTTTCTGTCCTGTTGTAGACAAGATAGAAGCAGCCCATCGCCATCGCCCAGGTGGTGATACGAAAAACAATCGACCTGGTTTTGTTTACCGGTTTTTGAGTCGAGTCAACTTCAGGCTCGATAGATTCACCCATGAATCGTATTTTCGAAGATAGAATCCATCGACATTAGCACGACCGAAACGGTTTCTCACTTACTGATGACATCGTTGTGTTTCAACAGTTTGCAAAGCAAGCCAAGGATGGCTATGTTGTTGATGTCACCTGACACGACGAATTCGCTATGTTCACTAGAATACTGACGTGGTTCCTCATACTGATTGGCGCGATTGCCGTATCAATCGCCCTTTTTTTCGTCTCTATGCGCTTCCATGATGGTCCTATGGAGATCATTGCAGGCGGGCCGTTTCAAAGCGGCGAATTGGTACAGGGGCCAGAACCTGACTGGTCGTTTATCAAGGACCGTACCACGGTAGAATTCCAGATCCTGGATCCCCCTACTTCAAGGGTGATCTGGCTCGCAGTTCACGAGAACAAATTGTATGTCACCAGCAGCTATATGAAGACCGGCTTTGGGAAAATGTGGAAAAAGTGGCCCCGCCATGTTGAACGTGACAATCGAGTTCTACTGCGAGTGGATGGGAAAATTTATGAGCGCCAGCTTATCCGGCTCACAGCCGATGATTGGCAGGACGGAATTAAGAGCGAGTACATTCGTAAATACAACCAACGGTATGACAAAGAATCTATCGCCAGTGGTGCAATCTGGTTCTATGAGTTGGCGCCAAGGTCGGTGTCGGGTAAGGGATCGTGACGGACACAATTTCGTCCAGCATTTTTTGCTTCATAGAGGCGCCGATCTGTGGCTTCAACCAGTTCTTCAGCTTTGCTATATGTT
Source organism: Gammaproteobacteria bacterium (assembly GCA_027292925.1). Classification (GTDB taxonomy): domain Bacteria; phylum Pseudomonadota; class Gammaproteobacteria; order Pseudomonadales; family Azotimanducaceae. Next base: position 7,417 of record JAPUGI010000271.1, on the reverse strand, counting down.
TTATCACCGCCCCACCATGAGACTCCCAAGCTAATGGTAATGTTCAGATCTATCCCGTCATAGGTAAAGATATGTGCTTGTACTTCGCCGCGTATTCGTTCTGCCAGGGCAATAGCCGCCTCTAAGGGTGCTCCACGAAGCAGGAAGACAAATTCTTCTCCACCATATCGGGCAAATAGATCGTATCGCCTGGCGTCCCCCTCAATTAACTGTGCCAGGTTCTTGAGGATGAAATCACCCGCCGGATGACCCCAGCTATCATTGATCTGCTTGAATTCATCAATGTCGAACAGGATGATGGCCAATCCGACAGAATTTCGACGGTTATATTCAAACTCCTTCTCCAGTGTTTCACTAAAATAACGCTGGTTGTATATGCATGTCAGGCCATCCATGATGGCCATATTGCGTAGCATCTGATGGTATTGTGTGTCGTGTTCGTCCTGATAACTGAACTTGAATACCACGTTACCTAGCGTTACCTTGTCTCCTTCTTCAAGTTTCGTGGGTTCTTTTACCTGGTCCCTGTTAACCCAACAGCCATTGGTACTGCCGAGGTCCGAGACATAAAATCCATCAGGGCGATCAACAATCATGGCATGCTTGCGGCTCATACTGATATCGGACACAACAAGTTCCGCATCATCGCTTCGACCTATCATTGTGACGTCATTTTTCAATTCATAAACTTGCCCGATATAGTCACCCTTGATCATAATCAGACAGGGTCGTTTCGCCGCGCTTTCGTCTTCCTCGGGGACCGTTGGACTTCCGCTGTATTCTGTACTGTCAGACATTTCCGAGAAATCTATGAGTGGAAAATGATTAACGAAGTATAGCAACTAGCGTCCAAACCTTCGCTCCCGCTGCTGGAATACCCTGATAGCGCGCCAGAAATCAATCATTCGGAACGCAGGCCAATAGACTTCGGTGAAATACAGTTCTGAGTAAGCACTTTGCCAAAGCAGGAAACCTGAAAGCCGCTCTTCGCCGGAAGTTCTGATAATCAGATCTGGATCCCGGATCCCCTCTGTGTACAGGTAATTGCTGAACAACTGCTCATCAATCGCGTTGATGTCCAGTTCACCTTGCTTTACTTCACCCGCTATTTTTTTAACCGCATCGATAATTTCCGCGCGGCCGCCATAACTGATTGCAATGTTGAGCAGAAACCTGTCATGGTCACGGGTCATGGCCTCGACCTTTTCAATTTCGTTATTCATCTCGGCGGAAAGGGTTTCCTTTCTGCCGATAACCTTGATCCGGACTTTCTCTGCCTTGATTACCGGGTCAATTTGGAATTCCCGCAATTTACGCAAAATCAAATCCATGAGGTATTCGATTTCATCGTCACTGCGGTTGTAGTTTTCAGTGGAGAACCCGTACAGGGTGATTATTTTTATGTCAAGGCGCCAACACCAGCGAAGAAAATCTTCAAGTTTCTCCGATCCTGCCACGTGCCCCTCGTTCTGGGCCATGCCCATACCTTTTGCAAAACGGCGATTGCCATCAATAATCAGTCCAATATGATGGGGTTTGGGACCAGTTTTGATCTGGGACCACAACAGTGGTTCGTACAAACGATACAAGAGGTTCGGTATTTTCATTTATTCCGTTTTTCCACTGTTTCCCCATTTATCCAGATAAGTGAGCTTACTCACCGGCCGCCTCGAGATTGGACCATGCCCCCGTAGGACGGGATATCCAATAGGAATATGGGCGCAGGTTCCCCACTCCGCCGGTATATCAAGCAATTGCCTGACCTCCTCCTCCCGGATACACAGCAAGGTTGTTAGTACACAACCGAGCCCTTCTGCCCTGCAGGCCAGCATTGCATTTTGCACTGCCGGGTAAACAGATCCCCCACCCACGACAGATGGCCTACCCAGATTTGCATCGGTGATCGCCATTTTATTCGCGTTGAAGCAGAAAACCAGTAACGCCGGTGCTTCCCCCAGATGGTCAGCAAGATAGTCCCCGGCTTTGAGCATTTTTTGTAGCGCATCGCGTGCTTCTTCCGGCATCTTGTCCAACCCCGCACGCATCCCAGATGTGTATTCATGCCATTCCGCATGATACCAACCCTGTATCTGCTGAAGTTTCCCCGGATCCTTTACCACCACAATCCTGAAGGGTTGTACGTTGCCACCAGTGGGTGCCCAGGCAGCAGCCTGCAATACCCTTTGCAGCACTTCATCCGGGATCGGATCAGGTTTCAATCGTCGAACCGCCCGCAGGCTGCTCATTGCTTCATATAGTTCTACCATATAATCCTATTATTTTGTTATTCCACTTCCATCCTGACCAGGCGACATACTTCAGAAACCATCTCAATTTCAGCTTCGTCATCAGCTGAACAAGGTTTGATATTCAACACGGTGGCGCCATTTTTGACAAAAGGAACAAGAAATTCCGCGACTTCTTCCGGGTTGCCGCAGGGGCTGTACTTTTCGAATGCCTCAAAAGGTAAATGGTACATACTCTGCATTTCCTTTGCCACGAATTCCCGCGCCTTTGCCCTATCGTTATCAAGACCTACCCATATTTGCATACCATGGGTCCAGGTCTCGACCTTGCGTCCTTGATTACAGGCAATTGCATCCACTTCAGCAATGGCTTGCCCAAAACGTCTGGGGGAACACCACACGCCCAACCATCCATCTCCATAGAACGCAGTCCTCTTAATCGCAGCGTTGGACCTACCGCCAATAATCATAGGAATAGCAGGGTTGGGTGCAGGTTTGATCAATGCATCCTCGAATTCAAAAAATTCACATTTATAACTCATGGATTCACCTGTCAACAACTGCCTTAGCACCTGTAAACAATCGTTAGTTTTCCGGCCTCGGGTTGAAGGGTTAGTACCACAGATTTCCATTTCATGGCGATCTTCTCCGCCTATCCCAACACCCAGGATGATCCTGCCCGGGGCAGAAAGACTCAGTGAGGAAAGCTGTCTTGCAACTGGTACCGGATGACGAAGGGCAAGCAGGTAGACACCAATGAAGATCGTAGTGTTCGGATTCATAGCCGCCAGCGTCGCGGCATTTACCAACCCGTCCATACCAAGACCGTTGTGAAAACTCACATGGTCTGCGATAAACAGATGATCAATCCTGGACTCTTCGACCTGGTCCATCAATGATCGTCGCCGCTTGTAGTCCCCTGACAACATTGCCGGGGAACCAATGGTGCCAATGGTTAATTCAGTCATAGAAGGGATCTTGGAGGCAACCCCAGCTCTACACGACCCGCTACCTCGTATATAGGCGGGGCAACCATGATGTGCTGCGTCGTAACATGAACATCTCGAAAACACTGCTGCAGCGGGCTATTCTCGTAAACTGAACTGCCGCCACCTGCCTGGTACAAACGATCTACTGCGGCTACAGACCGATGTGTTGCATTGACTGCGGCTAATCGTAAACTAGCCTTGATTTCAGTACTGAGTCTTTCGCCGGTCTTTGCAATAGACCATGCCTCGTCAATAATTTCCTTTATAAACGATTCGGCGGATCTGAGATCCGCGATCGATTTAGCCACATCAGCTTGTACCAAAGGTCTTTCAACAAGCGTCTTCCTGGATCCAGTAGGTTTCTTCACACCAGCCAAATCCTTAAAAGCGTCGAGCGCGTGATAGCCAATTCCAAGACTCACTGCAGAAACACCGAGTGCAAGTAGGCCTAACATTGGAAACTGATAGAGAGGTTTTTTAATGCGTGCCCGGCCCCCGAGAATGACAGATCGACCTTCAGGTACGAACTGCTCTTTGACATTAAAATGATGACTCCCGGTACCCCGCAGACCGGCAACATGCCACGTATCTTCAATGTCTACTTCGGATGTTTTAAAGAGCATCAAGTGGGTATCTGGTGCACCCTTGTCGTTGATGAGCTGTCGGTCACCTTCAAAGATAAAACTGCCACCGCATATCCAATCAGCATTCTGGCAGCCACTGGCAAACGGCCAGCGTCCCGTCACCTGATAGCCACCATCTACCTTATCTGCTCTGCCCAATGGCGCGGTAACGCCAACGGTCAAAGGTCCGGGACCAGTACCATATATCTCCCGCGCAAATTTTTCAGACAAGGAGGCTGACAAAAGCCCCGTGGTGGCGCCAATCATGACATTCCACCCGGCGGAACCATCACCTGATGCAATGAGTTTGATCACTTCAACCAGGGTTTTCGGATGGACTTCGAAGCCACCGTATTCCTGTGGTACCAACATGTGGAAAAAACCCGACTCTGCAAATTGACTGGCTATTTCTGCTGGCAGCCGCCTGTTCTTCTCAAAGTCTTCGGAATGCTCGGGTAGTCGATCCGACCACTCCCTCGCCTGATCGATAAGTTGTTGTTCAGATGCCAATGAAAGAATCCCGATTTTGGAATTGACCGATCATAACGACTTAATCGCAGCCGGGAAACTTTTAGTGGGGCGAGACCCTCTTTTGGAATGTGATTAGTTGAGCACCCTGTATCCTCGACCCCGGAGGCAATTTTTAACGATGCGCGCTTTTTCTTCGCTGCTATCAATCATCTTATCGGTTGCACCATAGACTGCCCCGATTGCGGCGCCGTCAGCCACATTGTCTCCTCTGTTGTGGCTGTTCCTGCCTGAGCCCCCGGCAGTCGCGCCGAGAAGACCGCCAACGGCGGCGCCAACTGCGGCACCTTTCCCCATCTCTTCGCCTACCGGCACTTGCTGTTTGTAGGTACGGCACTCCGCCAGGTCTTTCTCGTATCTGGCCTGGTCCAGACCACGCTTATCAACGACTACCCTGTCAGTGGTACATGCGGTCAAACCAATCACCAACAAACAGCCTTGAGCTGCTCTTGTAAAACAGCCTTGAGCTGTTCTTGTAAAACACCCCCGAGCTGCTTTTATAAAAATAACGAGTATTCGCATCTGCTTTTTCACCTTTAGCTAGCTGGGCCAAGACTACCTGCATCAAACTGAACCAGAGATGAATCCAGGTCTGATGTTGATTTATGCAAAAAATTCGCCATTTACGCTTGCACCCTCATGCACTATCCCTATAATGGTCCGACCAAATTGGTCATACCGTATTGGTTAGTCCAAATTGGTCGGACCTTATAACCAAACATGAGCATAGTATGAACGGATCCAAAGCTGAAGAAATTACCTGCATTTTGCGCGAGGAAATCCTTCGAGGCCAGTATAGAGCAGGTGAAAGGCTGCCTTCTGAGCGAGACCTGGCTGCCAGGTTTGAGGCTAATCGTGGCGCGGTGCGAGAAGCCATCAAGAAACTCGAGCAACTGGGGATCCTTGACGTGAAACCGGGTGGCGTGCGCATTGTTCCCGTTGAAGATGCCACGCTCGAAGTACTGGGTCACATGATGGACCTGGAAGAAACACCTAGCCCAAAGCTTGTTGTGCAATTTTTCGAGGTGCTGGGGGCCATCATGTCTCTGTCCATCCGATCAGCTATTGAAAATGCTACTTCTGAGCAAATTAGTCATGTACGAGGCATGATCAAGAATCTGATCAACTCTATCGACCAACAGGAGGAATACCACAAACAGTGGTCGACACTAGGCGCCTACTTTAACGAGATAAACCAGAATCTGGTATTGAGGCTGATTATCAACGGCCTTAAGACGCAGTTCATGGAACGGCTGCAGAATACCGGTTTGCATCCAAATATCGACAAACAACAAGACGTTAAGTACCTGCATATTATTGATATTGCATTTAAAGATCGTGATCAGAAGGCCGCCAGCAACGCTATCATCGGACACTTCCAACTTCTCAAGGAAGGCATCGTTGCAGCCCTGGAGCAAAGACAGGACATCAGGATCAGGAGTGCTTCTCATGGGTAATGTAATGCGGAAGGGAGTGATGACAGTCTCCATTATCTTTTTCTCCATGATTATTGCCTATGGTCTCCTCGCCACTGCACCCCAACCGGAACAAATTGAGCCGGAGGAAGTGGCAACCGCCATCAGGGTGTTGAAAATCGAGAAGCAGGCGATTCGACTGGAAGTGCTGTCCCAGGGCAGTGTATTACCACGGATCCAGAGTGAACTGATTCCCGAAGTCAGTGGTCGTGTTAAATGGATGTCACCTAACCTGGTTTCCGGTGGCTACTTTGAGAAAGATGAAATATTGCTCAGTATCGATGATCGCGACTATCGCTCATCGGTAGCGCGTGGCGAGGCCGGGGTCACACGCGCGAAAGCGGAAGATGAACATGCACGGTTTGAACTCCGGAGAATGCAGGAACTTGTAAAAAACAAACTCACCAGTCAATCCACCCTGGAAAATACACTGAGGGGCCAACGAATTGCCGAGGCAACCCTGCTGGACGCAAGGATCGCACTTGAGCAGGCCCAGAGAGATTTGTCGAGGACTGAAATCCGTGCTCCCTACGAAGGCCTTGTCAGGACAGAAAGAGTAGACCTCGGGCAATTTGTCACGAGAGGACAATCAGTCGCCTCTATCTATGCGAGCGATTCGGTTGAGGTGCGTCTTCCGGTCGCCGACAGGCAGCTTGCCTATCTGGATTTGCCTTTAGGATACAGAGGAGAACTGACGGAAGAGTTATCACCAGAAGTCATGCTTTCCACAACTTATGGCGGTCAACGTTACGAGTGGATCGGCAGACTGGTTCGCACCGAGGCGGAGATCGATTCCAAGAGTCGGATGGTCAATGCAGTTGTCAGGGTCGAAAACAAGACCAACAGCGGTCAACCACCCTTACCCATCGGTCTGTTTGTTGCTGCATCCATAAAAGGCAGGATAGTGGATAACATAGTTTCACTGCCAAGGGCGGCCCTGCGTAATCAGAACCAGGTGTTGGTCGTAGACAAGGACAACCGGCTCCGATACAGGCCAGTTAATGTCATGCGATTTGAAAAGGACAACGTTATTATTAGTGCCGGGCTCGAAGACGGCGAAATCGTCAATATTTCCCCTATCCAGATGGTCATAGATGGTATGCGTGTTGAGCCGATCTTCGCCGATCCGGGCGATTCCTGACCGGGAAGCTTAAGCAATGCAAAAAATAATCACCTGGTTCGTAGACAACCCAATCGCCGCTAACTTAATGATGATGATCTTCGTGGCTGGTGGAATTATTTCACTGCTGACCATGCACAAGGAAGAATTCCCAAACATTGAACCTGGAATCGTCCTGGTCCAGGTTCCCTATCTGGGCGCTGCACCCGAAGAAGTCGAACAGGCAGTCTGTATTCGTTTGGAAGAAGCCATTGAGGGAGTCGAAGGCATAGAGCGAATGCAGAGCATTGCCAACGAAGGTATGTGTACAGTGACCCTTGAGCTGTTTTCCAACACTGATATCACAAAGGCTCTAAATGATGTCAAGGGAAAAGTCGATGCCATTTCCACCTTCCCTGCCGAGACAGAAAAACCAATCGTTTCATCAATGCAATTC
>JAPUGI010000270.1 GCA_027292925.1 Gammaproteobacteria bacterium | reverse complement strand
AAAACAGATTACTCTTTTGGTGAAAACATCACTAAAGAACAGGCTAATTTTGATAGAACAAATTGTAAAACAATGCCTGTTGGAAGCTATCAACCGAACCCATTTGGTCTCTATGAAATGCATGGCAATGTATGGGAGTGGTGTTCTGATTGGTACGACAAATATCCCACGGGAAACGTGAAAGATCCTCAAGGACCAAGTAATGGTAAGTACCGTGTATTGCGTGGTGGTTCTTGGTTCGTCAATGCGGGGTTAACGCGTTCAATGAGCCGGGCTTGTGACGAGCCGGGGGAGCGCGACCACAGCAGAGGCTTTCGATTGGCCGGTGGTTTAATACCTCATTACGAATCTTGTCGCAGCATGATTCTCAGTATTGTAGATGCGTTTTCGAGATCCGGTGTCGCTGCGGTGATGAGGTCAGTGTACAGAAACGACTCGACGACACGGGTGAGCGCATACGCCATGACAGCCGGTTCGACCGGTAAGGTCATGTGACCGTATTCGACCTCTTCTTCGAGGAGTTGCCGAAGATTAGTAATGGTTCGATCCTGGACAGGACTATGATTGGACGCCACGATCTTGAGTCCCAGTTGTGCATCTTTGGCCAGGAATTGCCGTAACGGCCGAAACTGACGAGCGTTGTACATGAACCGTTCCAACACCTCGAGCACGCGCTTGCTACCGGTGCTGGTTGTCTGTTGCAGGATCTGTTGAAAGCTATCATCGACCAGTGACGCAAGCACATGTCCTACCAGTTGTTCGGCGCTACCGGCCCACCGATAAGCAGTTGCACGGGAAATTCCAAGCTCCCTGGCGAGTTTTTGCAGTTCGATTCGTTTCGCACCGATAAACCATTGTCGCGCGAGGCTGTGCAGGTCAATGGGTTGGCATGTATGCCATGTTCTTCGCCTCATGAGGGATTCGCTTAGTGTTCGACTGGCGAGCTTTGTGCCGACTGCGAATCATCCGACTCCAGTTGCGCCGGTCCGTAGACAAAACGCTTCCATCCGGTACGTTTGAATGGCGACCATTCACCATCAGGATTCGCGAGGCGATCAGCCAGGGCGTACAACACGGCAGAATTGAACCCGAGTCCGATATGGCTTCCGTAAACCTCGATATTCTCCGCTATATCGGATGGCTGTTGCGAGGCGATTTGCCAGGGAACAATGCCGTCGGATTTGCTGAAGATTGCTGTGCTCGGAATATTGGCTAAAGGTTCACTGGCACGCAGGCGCCTACCGGCGAAGGGGCTACCGAGTGTAATGACCTGGCGTACTTTGTCGGGGTGCATGTAGGCTAACATCCGAGCGTAAACACCCCCCAGGCTCCAGCCGACGAGGCTGACTTTTTGTTCGTCGCTGTCCGCAAAAACCTCATCGAGCCGTCCGGCTAGCCGGACCGGGAGATCCGACATCACTGGCCCCAGATTCCTACCGAGCTTCCACGGTTGGGCGCCGAAGCCCGTTGAGCGAAGGAAACGTCGTATCACTCTTGTAGATCGATCGTTCGCACCAAACCCTGGCATCACCAGGACTGGATGGCCATCGCCACGGGGTGCGTTGTATAGAAAGGGAGCTGCAGACATAAGCGAGGCGATCTCCGAAAGTACCCGTGGCCCTTCGGCCATTGCCAGACGACGATTCGGCCTCTGATAGATGCGATCTTGCATATTGAAAATTTCCGTCAAATGAAACAGATTCGTATTTTGTCTCATTTATGAGACAGAATCAATATTTATCTCGTTTTAATTAATCAAGGCGATTACGCACGATACATGCGGGTTTATCCACGGGGGAGTATGGATCTCGGGCGGTTTATTTTTGCCGACCTTCAAGAAAGGTCTGTAACGAGCCACCAACATCCAGGGCCTCCATGATCGCCCAAAATCTTGGCAATGAAGCTTCGGCCACGGATTTTCCGGCTTCATCCGGGACAACAATATTACCGACCATACTGATAAATCCAAGGAGCAGGCACAGGCTTAATCGCATATCATCCACCAGCTGTTCTTTTGAGTAATCCGAGACACTGTTTGAGCATAGTGATTCATGATAGATGTCGATTAAATTCTGCCCCCACTCGGTCCATTGATCCGGATTTACTGAACTGCAGAAAAAGTATGCGAGATCGTAGGCCGCGGGTCCGCTGGAGACTAACTGCCAATCGTAGATGCGAAGTCGTTCTTTTCCATCAATCATTTCGAACGCCATATTCTCCATACGCGCATCGCCGTGGACAAGGGTATTTGGCCGATGAGACTGCATGTATTCCGAGATCGCAGGATATGCGTCATTAGCGATGGGAAATAAATCCATGAATTGGTCAGGAATAAGGTAGCCAAAATTTTGTTTCATCAAAGGCCAGCCGACATCAATTTGTGATGGGTATATCACGCCCCACTGCTCAAAACCTCGCAACCATGAAGATGATAGCAGCAGGGTCGATTGCCAGTAGTGGGCATGGAGTTTTGCCAGACCTTCTACTACCGATACTGCATCGGCTTTGCAGATGCCGTCTACCTGTTCGATAAACCTGGCATCCTTGAGGTCTTCCATCAGTAGAACATATTCCTCGCTTTCACCCATATACTCGGAGTGATAGTACCGTGGTGGATTCGCCGGACACTCGTTAGCGAAATGTCGGTAAAACATCGCTTCGCGCTCATATGCAAAAAGTCCGTTACCCGCTTCACGGCTATCAGCATTACGCAACGTAGGAAATTTGATGATCAAAGACTCTGGGTAGCGTTCAGAATTACTTTCATAACGAGGTTTGATGCGGAACAGGTCACCTAAGAAGCCAACTGTCTCGCCCACGGATTCAACCTCAAATCCGATGAGATTGGAACCTTCAAATTCGTCATTGACAAGAACACTGTCAAGCCAGGTTAGAGATATTTCTTTTGGCGACCTTGGTGTTTGACTGGTCAATTCGGCTCACCTTTGTCTTGTTGTTATTGGGTGCTCTTTGTACCAGTATATGATTCTCTCTCTTCTATCACTAGCAACATAAAGCTTCTTTTATAGCTGCACGTGGTGCTGACATTTTTTCTCTAGTGAACGGACAAACTTTGGCTTATTGTTTTGAATTTTCTTAACCGCATCAGGATCAGCATCTAGTGCATCAAGGTGAAGCGAGCCCCAGCAAACGAATTCGACCAAAAGTGGAATGAGCGCAATACCTTTTTCTGTAAGCGAATAGATTACCTGGCGTTTACTATCCGGGTCGGTTTGTTTAGAAATAATACCCAGAGATTCCAATCTGCCCAGGCGACCTGTAAGGATATTTGTTGCAATTTTCTCATCAGATTGGAGGAACTCCTTAAAATGGCGTTTTTGTAGGAACACCATGTCTCGCACGATGAGCAGGCTCCATTTATCACCGAGAAGATCTAGCGAACAGCTTATCGGGCACCCGGATCTTCGTTTCTCGCTTCTAGTCATGCTAATTCTTCATCAGATTAATCACTTGCACTATGCCAGTAATCTAGCTAATCTGCAATTAGTTGCAATGTGCAAGTAATATAAATTCTCTAGTTAAAATGGAACTGATATGAAATACCGACTTTACTATTGGCCAAGGCAGGGACGGGGTGAGCAAGTTCGATTATTGCTACATGAGTTAGGGCAGGATTTCGAGGACATCCACATAAAGCCTGACGGCGAGTTTCTAACACTAAAAAAGCAAGGGGCAAAAACCTTGTACTTCAAGTCAGTACCCATGTTGCAAGATGGTGATTTTAAGTTGGTTCAAGGACCAGTGATCATGAATTATTTAGGACGTAAACACGGTCTCATGTCGGATGATCTACAGCTAGCTGCAAAAACGGAGGCGATTGTGCTGGGTGCTGAGGATATGCGGATGGCTTACTTTCGGGCGTTTGGAGACAGTGACGAAGCCATCGAAAAGCAGGCACTTTTTGTCAAGGATCAATGGAAACCACGATGGTTACCTTCCTGGAATGAACTAGTCGAATTGAATGGAGATAAAGGCTATTTTGTAGGGAGTCAATTGACCCAGGCAGATATTGCCGTTTGGGACGCACTTGATGCAATAATTCACTGGATCGAAGGTGCCGATTTTGGTGACTATCATCGCCTGGTGAGATTCCATGAATCAATTAGTCGCCGTTCAGGCATTGCCAGCTATTTGAGTAGTCGCAAGTAACCTGGTGGTGCAACGGTGAAATTGCCATAGTATCTAGGCCACTGACCGATGTTTAGCTAGTCTTTTTGATCAGTAGATTCACCGGTATCCGATGTATGAAGTTCTGCTGCCATGTATGGGGTAGACGGTGAGTGGCGGTAATATTTTATAAAAAAGGCAAAAACTTTCGTTTTTGCCCATTTATTTGTTGTGACAACCATCTAGATTCTGTCGCGGGTGCAATACAAGGGTTACCGAATTTCTAGTTACTCCCGATTATCTTCGTCACTTCTCCTGGCTCGGGAAAGCGATTGGTTTTGTATTTTGAATAGATCAGACTAGTGTCTACCAATACATCAAAAATCCCGTTTCCTTCGGCGAATAGTTCCGCATCAACTTCAAAGTTTTTCTTAAGCTCAGCAGCCAAACTGACCGCTTCAGGCTTGTAGTCTCACTGTGAGCAATAGTGTATTTCTATTTTCATGGTGTTCTCGTATTTATAGGAGATTCTTCGCGGATTCGTGCGCGAGCCCCGACTAGGCGTCCCCGACTAGGCGTTCCCGACTAGGCGTCCCCGACTGAATGACATCGCTAAGTTTAACGCTATTTAATTTTTCTACCAACCACGAGCCAGAGGGGGTCTGCGTTTCGGGGTGATCTATCAATAATCTTGATATCAGTAATCTGCAGGGTCTGTTCCATGTAGGCTGATACCAGTCGGCATCGCTCTGCTGGTGCTAACATCTGGAAAGCGTAAATTGCCTTTGTTGGAAACAAGCGGTGGGACATGGCAACGATACATTTACCGCCTGGCGTCAGGACTCTTGCTATCTCAGAAAATACTTCCAAAGGTTTGATGAGGTATTGAATGGACACGATGATCATCACCGCATCATAACTGTCATCGGCATAGGGTAGGCGTGGGTCCGTATTTAGATTATGAACAATGAAATCGTCCAATCTGAGATTTCTGGCCAGCTCTTCATTGTTCATTCCAAGACCCGATATCTGCTGGTAACCTATCTCCATTGGAAGATGTGAAACCCAGGATGACATCAGATCCAAAAGCCTGTCCGAAGGTGACAAAACCTCCCTATAATATTTTGTGATCTCAAGGATAGTTGCTTCATCAATATGGGTAGTGAAGCGAGGCTCCAGATAAAACTGTTCATCAGGTGTCTCGTCTTCACGAGAAAAGAACCGTTCCGGTAACTCCATAATGAAAGTCGCTGGGGGCTCTATCTCACCCACGTTTACTACTCATATTCACGCAGCCATTCGTTGAATTTTGGCGTTCGTTTCTCGTGGAATGCCGATACGCCCTCACGTGTGTCAGGATGATGATCGGAAATAGCAGTTTTTGATGCAATTTCTTCACATGCCTGCTCGAAACTTAGCTCTGCTGCCTGGTAGACGGATCGTTTCATCAGTCTCATTGATACCTGGGGTCCGGTTGCCAGTTCCATTGCCAGTTTTTCTGCTTCAGCGCGTAACTCGTCTCCTGGAACAACAGCATTCACTAGTCCGAGTACCAGTGCCTCATCGGCGCTAACGATTCGTTTGTGCATGACGAAATCAATGGTTTTAGCGATGCCCATATGTTGCACCAGAAGATATTGTCCGCCTTCGTCCGGCAGCAAACCGAAACGTAAAGTCGCACTGCCCAGTCGGGCTTCTTGTGCTGCAATTTTGAAGTCGCAGGCCAGGGCCAGGGACAGGCCAGTTTGAATCGCGATGCCATTGACCGCGGCGATGGTTAATTTATCGAGACTCCTGATGGTCAGGTTGAGTGCCTGCGAGATGTGTCGTAAACCGTTGTAGGTACCGATGGGAGAGTCATGTCCCGGCGGGATTGGTGGCATCAGTGGGTTGCCTTCGGGCTTGCCCCTGGAATAGGCTTTAAGGTCGTCGCCAGCACAAAAACCTCTTCCCTGGCCGATAAATACAATAACCCGTACTGCGTTGTCCATTTGCGCCTGGGTGAGCGTTTCGATCAAGTCACGTTTCTTGCGCGTGTTCATGCCATTGAGTTTTTCCGGTTCGTTAAACTCGATCCAAGCGATCCCGGGCTTGTCCAGTGAGACTTCAAATCCTGTAAACTTGCCTGTGTCCATAGTGCCTCCGAAGAGATTGCGTGTACCGGGCATCATTGGTAATTTTGTTTGCGCTGTCAATTTACAAACGGAGTAACTATTGTCTATCTGGTTTGGTGAGCCCACCACGGAATTTGCAAACTCATTCCATGAAAATACCTTGGTGTCCAACCTGGGTATCGAGATTACTGAGATCGGCGCGGATTCTCTGGTGGGTAGAATGCAGGTGGATGATCGAACCCGAAATCCGCTGAACATACTCCATGGCGGTGCTTCCCTGGCATTCGCGGAAACTCTGGGGAGTTTTGCTTCAAATCAATGTGTTGATCCAGACAAGTATTATTGTGTGGGTCTGGATATCAATGCCAACCACATCCGCACGGTTACCTCCGGGGAGGTGACTGGCACGGCTAGACCGCTTCATCTGGGTCGGCGAACTCATGTGTGGCGGATTACGATTAATGACGTTAAGAACAGATTGGTGTGCGAATCGCGAATAACAGTAGCAGTGATTAAAAAGGACGAAAGTTAGTCATGTCAGGTCTTATAGTTGGCGGCGGCATCGTCGGCTTAACCACAGCCTTGATGTTGCATCGGTCGGGTATTGAAGTAACGGTCTATGAAGAAGCATTGAAGATCAAAGAGCTCGGTGTGGGTCTAAATCTGTTACCGCACTCGGTTAAACATCTTATTGGTCTTGGATTGCAGGCCAAGCTTGACAAAAACGCAATTCGCACCGGCGAACTTCGCTTCTTCTGCAAAAAGGGTAAGTCTATCTGGCGTGAACCACGAGGTCTGGAGGCTGGCTACGAGGTGCCTCAGTATTCAATTCACCGGGGTCGATTGCAGGCGCTGCTTAAGGGAGAAGTAGCCAAACGAATTGGTAAGGGGGCGTTTGTCACCGATCGCCGCCTTGTGCGATTTGAAAGTGATGATAAAGGCGCCACCGCTATCTTCCAGACATCGGCGGGGGAAACCGTTACTGAGAGTGGAGAATTTCTTATTGGTGCTGATGGAATCAACTCGGTCGTCAGGCAGCAGCTATATCCAGATCAGGGTGATCCTCAGTTCGCAGGATTGATGTTGTGGCGAGGCGCAACGGTAAGTGATCCGTTTTTATCATCCAACACCATGATCATGGCAGGGCACAATGACCAGAAGGTGGTGATCTATCCCATCAATAATCCCGATGAATCAGGAAAACAATTGATCAATTGGGTGGCTGAATTCAGGGTTCCTTTGGATACCATCCGCCGGGATGACTGGAACAATGAGGGGCATCTGGAAGAATTCGCGGATAGATTTGTAGACTGGAAATTCGACTGGCTTGATATCTCAAACTTGTTTCAACATGCGGGAAAGATTTACAAGTTTCCCATGGTTGATCGAGACCCGGTAAAACGGTGGTCGTTTGATCGGGTGACGCTGGCAGGAGATGCTGCCCATGCCATGTACCCGAATGGCTCCAATGGTGCATCACAGGGAATTCTGGATGCGGTAAGCCTGGAACGGCAACTGTCTGTTCACGAAAATGTTGCAGCTGCATTCGAAAAATACGAAGAAGAACGCCTTCCTCCCACCAGTCGCCTGGTTTTGGACAATCGCAAGACTGGTCCGGAAAGAGTACTGCAACTGGTAGAAGAAAGGTGTGATGGCCGCTGCGGTGATGAGCATGTTTGTGTTGCACAAGCGGAACTTGGTGAAATAGCCCAGGCGTACAAGAAACTCGCAGGTTTTGATAAATCTTCTGTGAACAGGAATGTTTCGGAGTGAAACTGCAAGTTCTGCCGGAGATCTTTGACTACTATTCTTTTGGCAGCCTGCAAACATTGCAGCAGCAGAGACCGGACAAGAAATTCTTCATCTGTTCAGTGCCTGATGACTACTCTTTGTTAGTCGAAGCAGGCAATGAGATCACGGATTTTGACGAGGTGGAAACTGGCTGGCGATGCATCTGCGTCAAAGGTCAATTGCTATTCAACGAAATTGGCGTGGCTGGCGAGATTACAGGCTGTCTCGCCAGCGCTGCAATCAGTGTGCTGGTGATGGGCGGTTACAAAACAGACTACTTCTTTATCCAAGCGGATAGCCTGGAGCCAGGAATTTCCTGCTTGCAGGAAGCCGGACATGAATTTGTCGACTGAGCACTCTTCCAAACAATAAGCGTCGTTAGCTTGCTAGCGCGTATTGTTCAAACACTTCCTGGTATTTTGCAGGAGGCTTAATATCAAGTAGTTGCCTCACCTCTTCGATAGGACGACCTAGTAGCGATTCCCAGTCTTGCTCGGGTAACCACGCCGCTCTCTTACCTGCCCGGTAGGCCTGCCACATCGCTTTTTTGACTTCAGGTCCCAGCTGCTGCGTGATTTTGATCATACCGACGAT
>JAPUGI010000027.1 GCA_027292925.1 Gammaproteobacteria bacterium | reverse complement strand
GAGGCTTAGTATCTGTTTTTCAAGATCTTCCTGGTTCAGGACATTGCCGCGATATCGACCTTTGTTCTCGGCGACCCGGAAACCGCGTTTCGACCTTGCGGGTGTGCTCCTGGCCCCTTCGAGGATATCGATTACCTCTCGTTTGATTCCAACGGGAATGATGTTGTTAGTTCGGTTGTGTTCCATTTGTTTTTCACGACGGCGATCTGTTTCATCTATCGCCCGCTGCATTGAATCGGTGACCTTGTCGCCATACATAATGGCTTTGCCATGCAGGTTTCTGGCGGCGCGCCCGATAGTCTGAATGAGTGAACGCTCGGAGCGGAGAAAACCTTCTTTGTCTGCATCGAGAATCGCAACAAGCGACACTTCCGGCATATCCAGGCCTTCACGCAAGAGGTTAATACCAACCAACACATCAAACTCACCCAGGCGAAGGTCACGGATAATTTCAACCCTCTCCACAGTATCAATATCAGAGTGTAAATAGCGGACCCGGATGCCATGTTCATCCAGGTATTCTGTTAGATCTTCAGCCATTCTTTTGGTCAAGGTGGTGATCAATACCCGTTCATCTTTTTTCGCCCGGATACGTATCTCCGACAGGACGTCGTCAACTTGAGTTTGTGCAGGCCTGACTTCCAATTCCGGATCCACTAATCCTGTAGGTCGCACCACCTGGTCTACAACCTGACCAGACTTTTCCTTTTCATAGGGACCGGGTGTCGCTGAGACAAATATAGTTTGCGGTGCCAATCGCTCCCACTCATCAAACCTGAGTGGTCTGTTGTCCAGTGCAGATGGCAATCGGAACCCGTACTCCACCAGGGTTTCTTTCCTCGAGCGGTCACCCTTGTACATGGCTCCAAGCTGCGGAATTCCTACATGGGATTCGTCGATGATGAGCAGGGCATCATCAGGTAAGTAGTCATATAGAGTTGGTGGTGCTTCGCCCGAGGCACGTCCGGATAGATACCGGGAGTAATTTTCAATGCCACTGCAATAACCCAGTTCCTTGATCATTTCCAGGTCAAATCGGGTACGTTGTTCCAGGCGCTGCGCCTCAACAAGTTTGTTTTTGTCTTTGAGGAATTTCAGGTGAATGATCAGTTCATCACGAATCTCATCCAATGCTTTCTCGATGGTTTCCCGGGGCGTCACGTAGTGGGATTTCGGGAAGATCGTGGCTCGTGGCATGCGGCGAAGGATTTCACCTGTTAAGGGATCAAAGTATGACAAGTTTTCAATTTCATCATCGAACAATTCAATGCGGATAGCATCGCGGTCAGATTCAGCTGGAAAGATGTCTATGACATCTCCCCTGACCCGATAAGTTGCGCGGCGCAACTCCGTTTCATTTCGGGTGTATTGCAATTCTGCCAGACGACGCAGTATCCAACGCTGATCGACTTTATCCCCGCGATCAAGGTGCATAACCATATTCAGGTAAGCACCAGGATCCCCCAACCCATAGATCGCGGATACCGAGGCCACGACGATGGCATCCCGTCTTTCCAGCAATGCCTTGGTTGCAGACAATCGCATTTGTTCAATGTGCTCATTGATCGCCGCATCTTTCTCGATATAGGTATCGGATGACGGCACATAAGCTTCGGGTTGATAGTAGTCATAGTATGAGACGAAATATTCAACTGAGTTTCCCGGGAAGAATTCCTTGAATTCGCCGTACAGTTGCGCAGCTAGTGTTTTGTTGGGCGCCATGACCAGGGTTGGGCGTTGGATCTGCTCCACGACATTGGCAATGGTGTAGGTCTTACCCGAGCCGGTTACGCCCAGCAATGTCTGCGCCGCAAGCCCGGATTCGATGCCATCAACCAGTTTGCTAATCGCCTGCGGCTGGTCACCTGCAGGCTTGTAATCTGCTGTGACTATGAATTGGCCTGATTTCATGGGTTTCCAAACCTTACTTTGTTGCCGACTTGTAGGTTCCTGCTCCCCGGTTTCGCAGCGGTCCGACGTACCGGGACAAGCTGTGCAGGATTACAAGCCTGGGAATGATAACGGACCTGTCAACATTTTTCCTTCCTCAACTGCATGTCAACTGCCACCCTTATGTCAGTATTCTTTCGTCAGCACCAGACGACCCTTGTCACCAATGATTGTTGACCGGATTTTCCTTGCACTATACAATTCGCACCCTTCTGATATTCCCCGATAGCTCAGTTGGTAGAGCAAATGACTGTTAATCATTGGGTCCCTGGTTCGAGCCCAGGTCGGGGAGCCAATTCTTGAGAATACTACTCACCGGTTGTGACGGTCAGGTTGGCTGTGAAATCTGTCGCAAAGCGCCTGACTATGGATTCGATGTCATCCCAACAGATATCGGAAACCTCGATATCACCGATATTGACGCCATTCGCAGGTTGCAGGACGAACATCAAGCCGAAATATTCATCAACTCTGCCGCCTACACAGCGGTGGACGAAGCGGAGTCTGACCAGCAACTCGCCCATGAGATCAATGCACTGGGTGCACAAAACCTGGCAACGGTTGCGCGAGAATGCAACCTTCCCATCCTGCATATTTCAACCGACTATATTTTTAGCGGGAAGGCGTCGACGCCTTATAAAGATGATTCAGAACCCGATCCGCAGGGCGTTTATGGACAAACCAAACTGGCGGGTGAGCAACTGGTTGCCGAAACAAATTCAAAACACCTCACTTTGCGCACGAGTTGGGTATTCGGGATTGACGGGCAAAATTTTGTCAAAACGATGTTGCGCCTCGGCATTGAGAACGAAGAAATAAATGTTGTGGCTGATCAATTTGGAAGCCCTACTTTTGCCGGGCATATTGCAACTGCACTATTACAGCTAACAAAAAGGTACCAGCAGAACGGTGACCTCCCCTGGGGCAACTACAATTTCTGTGATGCCGGTACGACAACCTGGCACATGTTCGCAACAAAGATCACGCAGATGGGTCTGGAGTACGGGTTGTTGACGAAACTACCTGTCGTGCATCCTATTAGAACCGAAGACTATCCAACGCCTGCTACTCGTCCACTTTACTCGGTGATGGATTGTTCGTTGTTCCACCAAACATTTCCGGACATCGGTATCAGTAGCTGGGAATCCGGTCTTCGTGAGATGATTGGGGTTCTTGCTGGTGAGGGAAAGTAGTGTTTTTAAGCAGGAATGACCGCGGTTGTGTGGAGCGACGGATAATATGCGCATATTAGTAACGGGCGGGGCAGGATTTATCGGATCCGCGGTTGTTCGGGAAATTATCAACAATAGCCGGGACGAGGTACTAAATCTGGATTGCCTGACTTATGCAGGGAATCTGGCAAACCTGGAAAGCATTTCCAGTGATGGCCGATATCAATTTTCCCAGGTTGACATCTGTGACAAGGAAGCAGTGCAGACTTCAATCCGGGAATTCAAACCCGATACCATTTTGCATCTTGCGGCTGAATCTCATGTTGATCGATCCATCGACAATCCTGGTATTTTTATTCAGACCAATGTGATCGGCACTTTTAACATGCTGGCAAGCGCGCTGGACTACTACAGGAAGCTGGCAGGGAAACGAAAAGAGAAATTTCGCTTCCACCACATCTCCAGCGATGAGGTTTTCGGCAGTCTGGGTTCTGACGGGTTGTTTACCGAAGATACGCCTTACGATCCTAATTCACCCTACTCTGCCAGCAAGGCTTCTTCTGATCATCTGGTTCGTGCCTGGCACACCACATATGGCCTGCCCACCATCATTACAAACTGCGCCAACAATTACGGCCCTTTTCACTTTCCTGAGAAGCTCATTCCCTTGATGATCCTCAATGCCCTGGAGGGAAAACCATTGCCCGTTTACGGCGATGGACTTCAGGTCCGTGATTGGCTCTACGTTGAAGACCATGCCCGTGCCTTGTTAACCGCGGTAAAAAAAGGAACGCCAGGAGAAACCTATAATATTGGTAGTCACAACGAACTGACGAACATCGATGTGGTCAGGACACTGTGCAGGATTCTGGATCGAAAGGTGAATGACAGGCCATCCAACATCAACCGCTTCGAAGACCTGATCATTTTTGTCGAGGACAGGCCCGGCCACGATGTGAGATACGCTATCGATGCAACAAAAATCAAACGGGAACTGGGTTGGATGCCGAGTGAAACGTTTGAATCCGGAATGGAAAAAACAATAGACTGGTATCTGCATAACAAGGAATGGTGCATTAGTATCCAATCAGGAAACTACCAACGGGATCGCCTGGGAGTGATTAAATGAAGGGAATAATCCTGGCTGGTGGGTCTGGAACCCGGTTGCACCCTGCGACGCTATCGCTATCCAAGCAACTGTTGCCTGTGTATGACAAACCCATGGTGTACTACCCGCTTTCCACGCTTATGTTGTCCGGTATCCGCGAATTGCTCATTATCTCTACGCCGATGGATATCAGCCGTTTCGAAATGTTGCTCGGCAGTGGTGAACAATGGGGACTAAGCCTGTCCTACCGGGTACAGGAACAACCGCTTGGCCTGGCACATGCGTTCATCGTCGGGGAAGAATTTATAGCCGGTGATGAATGCGCGTTAATCCTGGGGGACAACATCTTTTTCGGTCAGAACTTTACCAACATCCTGAGAAGAGCCGTGCAGCGTCATACCGGTGCAACCATCTTTGCTTACCCGGTGAAGGATCCTGAAAGATTTGGTGTGATTGAGTTTGACAAGGAACAACGCGCCATCAGCATTGAGGAAAAACCGTCGCAGCCAAAGTCGCGATATGCAGTAACAGGTCTCTACTACTACGACAATACGGTAACGAAGAAGGCAAACCTCGTCACGCCGTCAGCGAGGAACGAATTGGAGATTACTGACCTGAACCGGATGTATCTCGAAGAAGGCACCCTGTCAGTTGAAGTTCTCAGCCGTGGAATGGCATGGTTGGATACCGGGACTCACGACTCACTGCTGGAAGCGGGCCAGTTTGTGCAGACTCTGGAACATCGACAAAGTCTCAAGATTGCGTGCCCTGAAGAAATTGCCTGGCGCCAGGGATGGATTGATGGCGCTCGTCTTGAAGAGTTAGCCAAGCCCCTTTGTAAAAGTGGTTACGGAGAATATCTGCTTGATTTGCTCAAGTATCCGGACACGATTTGATGAAAATAAAAACCACTGAACTACCTGGCGTGGTCATTATCGAACCGCAGGTAATCGGGGATGAGCGTGGATTTTTTATGGAAAGCTTTCATGAAACGCGCTACCGGGAAGAAGCAGGCATTAAGGAAAAGTTCGTGCAGGACAATCGTTCCCATTCGTCGAAAGGCGTGCTCAGGGGTATACACTTCCAGAAAACAAAACCACAGGGAAAACTGGTGCATGTCACCCAGGGGGAAGTTTTTGATGTTGCTGTTGACATCAACCCTGAGTCTGAAACGTTTAAGCGATGGGTAGGCGTCGTTCTATCGAGCAGCAATCACCTTCAATTTTATGTCCCACCAGGCTATGGTCATGGTTTCCAGGTGATCTCAGAGATTGCCGATTTCCAGTACAAGTGCACAGAGTTTTATTATCCGGAAGACGAGGATGGCATCAGATGGAATGATCCCGATATTGGAATTGAATGGCCAATCAGTTCGCCTCAGCTATCGATGAGGGACAAGAACGCAAAAACACTGGAGGAATTTCTTAACCTGGGGAATCTCTGATCATCTACCGGCCAGGCGTTTGATTTGCGCCAGGGTTTGATCTGCAGTGAGTTGCCAGGAAAAATTCTCGGCCTGCTTCCCGGCTTTTTCCGATAGCTCAGTTCGCAGTTCACGGTCTGCATAGAGCTTTGACATCGACGCCTTTATCTCGGCTACAGAATCCGGATCCACCAACAAGGCACCATCGCCTGCGACTTCCGGCATTGCCGAACAATTTCCCGTAATGACAGGTACGCCGTGACTCATGGCTTCCAGAATCGGTAGTCCAAACCCCTCATAAAGCGATGGCATGACCAGAGCCATTGCATGCTGGTACATCTGTTCGAGCGCACAATCGCTAATGTGATCAAGGAGAATAACATTTCGCTGAAGACCCAGTTCTTCGACAAGCTCACTGGTCTTCACGTTGCCCCAACCATTTCCACCGATGATGACCAGACTGGGGGTCCCATCTACTTCACTCAATAAATCATTAAACGCCATCAAGAGCCTCTTAAGATTTTTTCGAGGTTCAGGCGTGCCGACAAAAAGGAAGTAGTCTCCTTTCGTGATTTCTGACGGAACATCACTATCGTACCGATGATCTTCCGGGTAGTCATAAGCTGCCAACGGAATTGTCTCGATTTTTCCGGCGGATATCCTAAACACCTTTCTGATCTCGTCAGCAGTAAATTCTGATACGCTGATTATCTGATCTGCCAGCAATAAACTGATAGGCATGAGCAGAAATTCCAGTAGCCAGCCTAGTCTCGTCATTGAGCCCGGATGCCTGACCCAAACCAGGTCATGAATAGTCAACAGCTTCTTGATTTTTCCCGGCATCAGGACCGGTAGGTGATGTCTGGGAGACCAGAAGACATCAACGGCATCAATCTTCGCCCAGCGTACAAAACCCCATTGTGCCCAGAGTGCCCCGGGGAATATTCTTTTCTCACGTACACGGACAACGACATCACCAAGATCCGAATAATCCCCTATCAAGGGTCGGTCAGAATACAGAAACCACCTACCTCCTTTGGGTATGAGTTTACGAAGGACAGATTCAGTAT
>JAPUGI010000269.1 GCA_027292925.1 Gammaproteobacteria bacterium | reverse complement strand
AGATAACAGGTACCTTGATACGCTCACCCCAGACCTTGAGCTGCTCGACCGCAGCCGCGCGAAAAGTATCTCCCGCGGCCAACATGACCGTTTTGCCCTCCTGAAGGAATTTCTTGGCGAGTTTTCCAACGGTCGTTGTTTTCCCGGCACCATTGACACCAACCATTAAGATTACGAAAGGCTTTTTTGATGTATCTACTAACAGCGGTTGCTCAGAATTGCGTAATATTTCTACCAGTTCCTCCTTGAGGCCTCTATATAACGCCTTGCCGTCAGTGAGTTCCTTTCTGGCCACCTTTTCGGTAAGGCTTGAAACAATCGCCTGGGTGGTTTCTACACCTACATCCGAAGTCAACAATATCGTCTCGATTTCTTCCAAAAGATTTTCATCAATGCTCTTTTCGCCAAGGATCGCTCGGCCCATTCCAGCAACGAATCGAGCCCGCGTCTTGCCGAGACCCGCCCGTATCCTGGAAAAAAAAATCAGACTTGCCATCCGCTTCTTCTTCTGCAACATTACCTGTCATTCAATTTATCCACGCCAACTAGTACCTGAAAGATCCACAAACGACTTTTTCGAGCCGCATCAAAAGTGAGTACCCAACCACCAAGCCACACGCTTCGAATTATCGGGGGAAACTGGCGTGGCCGCAAAGTATCTTTTGCACATCAGGGAAAGATTCGGCCGACTCCCGATAGGGTGAGGGAGACCCTGTTTAATTGGCTACAGGGCTATCTACAGGGTGCAAGATGTCTCGAACTTTACGCCGGAAGCGGCATTCTCAGTCTGGAAGCACTGTCCAGAGGCGCCAGCGAAGTGGTACTGCTGGATAAAAGACAAGAAGTTGTTGATCACTTAGCACGAGAATTCCTGAGATTCAGTGTACCGGTACAACAATACCAATTGTTGAACCTGCCTGCGCGTCGCTGGTTATCCCGGGGTAATTGTGGTGGATTTGACCTCATTTTTCTTGATCCACCTTTCGCTGATGAAGAATTGGGCCTGGTACTGCATGATATTTCAGATAAAAAGCTGGTCAATCCTGATGGTCGGGTCTATATCGAATCGGACACACGACTTCAAAAAGATGGGTTACCCGAAGGCTGGATGATACACCGGCAAAAAAAAGCGGGTTCCGTTCACTATTGCCTGGTTAGTTCCTAGGATCTAACCCCTTCCATGTCTGAATCTGGACAAGAACTAGTAAGTCTTTGCCCAGACGGTAACAGGTCATGTATTATCTTCGCCTTTTCCCGGCCCGAAGAAATTATGACGACGGTTTTATACCCCGGAACGTTCAACCCGATACATAACGGTCATGCAGATCTGGTCGAAAGAGCAGCAAAGATTTTCGATCGTGTTGTGTTGGGGATAGCAACCAGTGCACAAAAGGAGCCTAGCATCCTTGAGTTACGGGTGAAGCTAGCGAAAGCTTCACTGGCGCACATCGACAATGTTGAGGTTGCAGGATTCACCAACCTGACAGTCGATTTCGCTAGAGAAGTCGGTGCTCAGGTTATCCTGAAAGGGATCCGCACCGTGACCGATTTTGAATTTGAGTTCCAGATGTTAAGTATGAACCGTGCACTACAACCCGGAATGGAAACTGTTTTCCTGGCTCCTTCGGAACAATTTTCCTATATATCGTCGACGCTGGTTAGAGATATCGCTTCTTACGGAGGTGATATCTCCAAATTTGTTCACCCGATAGTCGCCGAGGCAATGCTCAACGGTGAAATTGTGTAGCGGCTTTATTCCACCACTCTTTCCTTACGACCTGGCGTACTACAACCTAGACAGCGTACAAAGGCTTCCTTTGCCGGTTCCACGACTAGCTGACTAAGCGCCTCTTCGGAGTTACCACCGAGTAAGGAAAATGGCAAAGTTACAACATAGACAATGGATCCTAGACCTAATAGAACAATTCCAGCTGGCCTGGCTATCACCAAATCTGCCATCATTCTCAAATTCGAGGGATTTTCCTCGACCTTGTCCGCCAGTGCATCCATCGGCAAGAAGGTGACTAGACCAGCAAGCAAGATGCACATCCAGTTTTTTATATGTCCATTGATCATTCTCACCATCATCATTACCCCGTTTGGCACATCCTAATATGCAAATTGGTTTAGGTTTGGTCGATAAGTTATTAATTATAATAGATTATGCCCATTTTTATTGGAATACAAACCATTTATTATCCGGCTCAACCAGACACACATCCTACTGTTGGCAAGATGGACAATACACTGTACTCCTTCCTCCCTGCCTAATTTCCTTCAGTAAAGTCCCGCAACGCCAGCAGGGTTGTTTAGCTCGCCCGTACACCATTAATACATGCTGAAAATAGCCCGGAGACCCATCTTCCCGAACAAAATCCCTAAGGGTCGTACCACCTGCCTCAATCGCCCTGGACAGCACTTGCTTGACGGCATCTGCCAACAGCATATATCGGGACCTGGAAATCCTATTGGCGGCCCTGCCTGGTCGGATACCCGCTAAATACAGCGCCTCATTCGCATAGATATTGCCCACGCCCACCACAATCTGGGAATTCATGATGAACAGTTTCACCGCCACTTTTCGCCGCCTTGATAACGTGTGCAAATAGTGTCCCGTAAATTCGGCTGACAACGGCTCAGGACCCAATTTTTGCAGCAACACATGTTCGTCACCATCAAGCCAGAATACGGAGCCAAATCGCCTGGGATCTCGAAACCGGAGTATGCACCCATCCTCAAATACAATGTCCAGATGGTCATGTTTTCCTTCATGGACAAACTGGTGGAGGACACGCAGGCTTCCCGACATGCCGAAGTGGATCATCACTTTTCCTGTTCCAGTCTCCAAAAAAAGATACTTAGCACGACGACTGACCGAGACAACTGTCCTGCCGGTCAGGCATTGCCCCAATTCCTTCGAAACCGGCCAGCGCAAGATCGGTTGTCTCACGATCACCTGGATGACCTTTTTGCCTACAATATGCGGTTCTATACCACGGCGAGTGGTTTCAACTTCCGGTAGTTCCGGCATCCTGCCCCCATTTGGCCAACCAGCACATGATAGTCAGTTCGCTCATCTAATTAACAGTGTTCCCTTATAGTTAGGGCGTGATACCGTTTGTGCGGAAGAAAGGGAAAGTGATGAGCAGCCATCTCCTCGGTATCGACACTGGCGGGACCTTTACTGATTTTGTATACCTGCATGATCAGCAATTTCAGGTGCATAAGGTGTTATCGACACCAGATGCCCCGCAGGAGGCAATATTCCAGGGTCTTACTGAAATGGGCCTGGATGCAATTGCCGCAAGTGGTGAGCTAAAAGTTGTTCATGGCACAACGGTGGCAACTAACGCAACGCTTGAAGGTAAGGGCGTTCCGACCGCCTACATTGCCAACCGAGGGCTAGGTGATGTGCTGTACATTGGCAGGCAAACTCGCCCGGAGCTGTATAACCTCGAGGTCAGGAGGCCAAGCATCGATTTGCCGGAACGGCTGCTGCTTGAAGTTGGGGCACGCCTGGATGCAAATGGAGTTGAGATCTCCGGTTTTTCCAAAAACGAGCTCGCTGAACTGAAACGCCGGGTTGAAAAACTAGCGCCCCGGTCGATCGCCATTAACCTGTTGTTCTCATTTATCAATGACACACACGAAAAGGAGATCGAGGAATTATTTGGCCCTGAGTATTTTGTCTCCAGGTCATCGTTTGTGCTGCCGGAGTACCGGGAATATGAAAGAGGTGTCACCACCTGGCTGAATGCCTGGATTGGTCCGCTGATCGACGAGTACCTGGTTTCGGTCAAACAATCATTACGACCCAGTACAGTTTCGGTCATGCAGTCCTCCGGTGTCACTATTGGTGCAGACCAGGCCGCCAGACGAGCGGTAAATTTGTTGTTGTCCGGTCCGGTTGGCGGCTTACAGGCAGCACAAATAATTAGCCCTGGTTCCAGGCTAATCACGTTTGATATGGGCGGTACATCAACCGATGTCGCGCTAATCGATGGGGAAATCAAATTGACCAGCGAGAGCCACATCGCAAACCTGCCGATCGCCATACCCATGGCGGATATTCACACAATAGGTGCGGGTGGCGGTTCTATCGCTTTCATAGATGACGGTGGATTGTTGCAGGTGGGTCCTGCCTCTGCCGGTGCCAAACCCGGACCTGCCTGCTACGGTTTAGGCGGCACCATGCCCACTGTCACGGATGCCAATCTGGTGCTGCAAAGACTCCGCCCTGACAACTTCCTCGGCGGCAGCATGCAACTGGATACTAACGCCGCCATGGAGGTAATGCGGCCTCTCGCAGGGCAACTGGATATAAACGTGCAAGAACTTGCGGCAGGTATCATCGATATTGCGAATGAACATATGACTCAGGCTCTGCGAGTTATATCCATCCAACGAGGGTTTGATCCCCGGGAGTTTACCCTGGTTTGTTTCGGTGGTGCCGGTGGCCTGCATTTCTGCGACCTCGCGGAAGCCCTCGAAATGAACAGAGCCATCGTTCCCGTCAATGGCGGCGTCTTGTCGGCACTGGGTATGTTGGCGACAAGTCCTGGTCGTGAAATCACCCGAACCCATAGAAAATTAGTTAGTGGTTCAAGCGACGATGACATTCAGCGCCTTTTTGCCACACTACAGGCACAAGGCGAACTGGAACTCCTGGAAGAAGGTGTCGTTAACCCTGCGGCGAGGTACAGTCTGGACCTGCGGTACCTTGGGCAAACGTTTACTCTGACCACCCCTTACCGCGACCTGAGAACGGCTGAGATCGAGTTTCATGAATTGCATGAACGCCGCTACGGGCACCGCCTCGATAAGCCAGTTGAGTTGCTCAACCTGCGCTTGCACCTTGAAGTAGAAGGAACTGACCTTAAACTGCCACCCTGGAAGAAAGATCCCGGAAAACCTTCCAGCCTGGATTTACCTGGACACGGGACGGTCGTCGTTTATGATCGAGACCAACTTATAGTCGATCAGCAGTTCACCGGTCCGGCATTGATCACAGAACCTCACGCAACGACACTGATAAAAAAGAACTGGGACGTTGTCGTAGACCAGGTCGGAAACCTGATGTTAGAAAAAGCTAGCTAGTTGCTGTCCCGAAAAGGATTGAGCGCGCACGCCACGCCTTTTATTTAATCTTGGCTTCTTTGTAGATCACATGTCTACGAACAACAGGATCAAACTTCTTGATCTCCATCTTGTCCGGCATGTTTCGCTTGTTCTTGCTGGTGGTGTAGTAGTGCCCGGTTCCCGCAGAAGATACCAATTTGATCTTTTCTCTCATGGTTTATACCTTCTCCCCACGGGTGCGAAGATCATCAACAACCTGGTCGATACCCAGCTTGTCGATAATCCGCATACCTTTGGCTGATACACGCAGTTTGATGAAACGCTTTTCTTTTTCCAGCCAGAATCGATGATCATGGATATTCGGCAAGAACCTGCGCTTGGTCTTGTTGTGCGCATGCGAAACATTGTTTCCTGCAACCGGTTTCTTCCCAGTCACCTGACACACTCTGGACATGTCTAAAAGCCTTGAATTCGTTGACAGACCCGAACTAACAAAGATGGGCCATTGAAGAGCGGTGCTTTATACCAGATGGACTCACCCATTTCAACCAACCAGTTTCAACGGAAAATGAGCGAGTTCCTGTCAAGAAATGGATTCTAGTCACCATTACGCACATTGTTATCTTGTCCTAAGATTGTTCGGGTCACCGTGCCAGGGGATGGCCCATGGAACGGAAGAGCTGCCCCCAGACCTTCTCTTGGAGAACAGTGTATGGGTCCATACCGTGATGGGCTACAGTAATCCCCGTTCTGCAAAGGACAAGACTTCGCCTTCCCCCACTATCATATGATCCAACACCCTGACATCCACCAACAACAATGCCGATTTCAATCGATCCGTGATTCGCTGATCCGCCTGGCTGGGTTCCGCCACCCCTGACGGGTGGTTATGGGCAAAAATCACTGCCGCCGCATTATTTTGCAGTGCCCGGATTACGACCTCACGTGGATGCACACTAGCCCCATCTATCGTGCCAAAAAAGAGCTCCTCGTAGCTAATTAGCCGATGCTGGTTGTCTAGAAACATCACGGCGAATACCTCCCGCGTGTAACGACCTAACTTACATTTAAGATATCGCCTTGTAATACCCGGGTCCGTGATCGCTTCACCCCGATCAAATCCGGCGCGAAGATATCGATCAGTTAATTCAAGTGTTGCCCTTATCTGCGCATACTTGGCGACACCCATGCCAGGGAAATCGATAATTTCTTCCGGACTCGCTTCAAGAAGCGCACGCAAACCGCCAAATTTGTCCAGCAGCTCGCGGGCAATATCCAAAACCGTTTTGCCTCTAATACCGGTTCGCAGAAATATCGATAATAGCTCTACATCAGTCAAAGCCTGCGCACCGAGTTTGAGCAACTTCTCTCGCGGTCTCTCGCCAACCGGCAGGTCTCGCAATCCGGTCCTTATGATCTGCATTTACTTCCTTATAGTGAACAATCACTTACACTAACGCGATGTCTCTATGCTATTGTTAGCGGCGCTTTTTATTAGCGAACAATTCTCGCTACTCCCCTGGGTAATAGCTGCCAGACAAATCGTAATTACTTGTAAGCGAATAGATGACAGATTGTGCAGACACTGACCAATAAGCGAATCCTGCTAGGCATTACGGGCGGCATAGCTGCTTACAAAGCCGCGGATCTTGTGCGCAGATTGCAAGATCAGGGTGCAGAAGTTCGTGTCGTCATGACCAAAGGGGCAACAGAGTTCATCACACCACTCACGCTGCAAGCCTTGTCCAACCATCCGGTCCACCTCGATCTTTTAAATACTGAATCTGAATCAGCCATGGGACATATCGAGCTGGCAAGGTGGGCTGACCTGATTATTGTCGCACCAGCCACTGCAGATTTTATTGCCCGAATGGCGATGGGTCGTGGTGATGATCTACTGACGGCCCTCTGTCTCGCTGCGGAATGTAGAATCGCAATCGCTCCGGCAATGAACCAGGCCATGTGGGCAAAGAAAGCAACACAGGAAAATTGCCAGCACTTGCTAGATAGAAACATATTGATATTTGGTCCGGAAGAAGGTCTCCAGGCTTGCGGAGAAACCGGCGCCGGTAGGTTACTTGATGTCGACAAAATTGTGATGGAAGCGGCTTCCCTGTATTCTTCAAACCTTCTTTCGGGCAAGAAGGTACTCATTACTGCAGGTCCGACCCGGGAGGCAATCGACCCGGTACGCTATATCAGTAACCACAGCTCCGGCAAACAGGGATTCGCCCTGGCGCAGGCGGCTCTGGAAGCTGGCGCGATGGTCACACTGGTGTCCGGACCTACAAATCTGGACCCACCTGATCGGGCAACATTGGTGCCTATAATATCCGCGGCCCAGATGTATGACGCAGTAATGGCGGAAATCTCAGATACGGACATATTTATTGGTGTCGCTGCGGTGGCAGACTATCGACCCGTGAAGACCCAACCGCAGAAAATCAAGAAAAGTGCCGCACCCAGCAATCAATCAATAACGCTGGACCTGGTAGAAAACCCGGACATTATTGCTGCAGTGGCTAATTCCGAGCAACGCCCATTTACCGTTGGCTTCGCCGCGGAAACTGACAACCTCATCAAATACGCCAAGAAAAAATTGAAACAAAAAAACCTGGATGTAATCGTAGCTAACAACGTCGCTGATTCAGCTATTGGTTTCAACAGCGATGACAACCAGACCACTGTCCTGTGGGAAAATCATGTGGAAGAACTGCCTTTGATGTCCAAGAGCAACCTCTCAACTCGTATTATCGAGCTGATCTCCATACGGTTCAATCTGGCGGCGCAATGAACAATTTGCAGGTCAAAATACTAAATCCCCTGGTTGGCAAGGAGATTCCCCTGCCACAATATTCCACACCTGGTTCAGCAGGTATGGATCTCAGGGCCTGCATCGAGGAAGACTTAACGTTACTCCCCGGGGAAACCAGTCTCATACCCGCTGGTATTGCCATCTATATTGAAGATCCCAGTCTTGCCGCCATTATTCTGCCGCGATCCGGTCTCGGTCATAAACACGGTATTGTATTGGGAAACCTGGTGGGTCTAATTGATTCCGATTACCAGGGTGAGCTCATGATCTCATGCTGGAACCGGGGCAATGAGTCATTCAAGATCGCGCCGGGCGACCGGATCGCACAGCTCGTTCTGGTGCCGGTTATACAGACCGCGTTTAATATTGTTAAGGAATTCAGTGAAACAAAAAGAGGTACAGGAGGCTTCGGGTCTTCCGGCGAACAATAGAAACGGACCAAGTACGATTGAACAGACGATTACACTACAATCTCTGGAGAAAAATTACATGTACCTGAATAGTCTACAGATGAATAGGTCTTTAAATCGTGGCTGATAAAAGTGGCGCGCCTAATTTTGGATCAATACCGGTTGCCAGCGTCGTAACGGGATTCATCCTCGCAGTCCTTCTTTCCTTGTTCCTGGTCAAGGCGGGTACAACGAGTGACCACCAGGAAGAGGTGTTTAACATCCGTGCGGATAACCTGCAGCAACAGTTGAACATCAAGCTGCAGCAAATCAAGCTTCAACTGTCGAGGATAGCCACCAGCGTTGAGTTAGCTCAGGTAATCACAGACGAATCTGCCCGGTCCATCCAAGAAACCTCGCTAACAAACATGATCCCGTACGCAATCAGGGTACGGCTATTCGGCCCTGGCGAAGCTGAGGTAGACCGGGATACCATTCCACCATTCAGCTTCACATCACTGGACCTGGTGAACCGTGCTGAAAGCGGAGGCGACGTCGATCCAGAGGCAATCAATACCAGTGGGCGATGGATTGTCAGTATCGCAACACCGATAAAGATTCCTTCCGACGATCAGGTGAGAGGAACCTTGTTCGTGTATCTGGACATACAGGCTTTGGCGGACCATGTAAAAGAGAATGTCGATGGTGAACTGAAACTTATGCAGTCAGTCGGGACTGCAAAGTCCACCGAGATCCTCACTATGGGAGCTGGCAAGTCGCCTGATGCTATTGCAATGGAACGCTCCCTCGACAACCCCAATTGGACACTAGTCTACACACCGTCTCAGGAGATGCAGGACCAATCCATCGAGAGTTTTATCATCTTTCTTATCCCTTCCATTGTGTTTGTGCTAGTTGCCCTTGTTGGCGTTTTTATTGGGATCACTAGGACTAGTAAACTTCTTGCAAGTGATCTTTTCCATCTGGATCACCAGATAGCCAGCGTTGCATCAGGTCTTTTCGCGCCTTCAGATAAATACAATATCAGCGCCTTTATTGAAGTTGACCTGAGTCTTTCCCGACTGGGCAAGAAACAGGAGATTCGGGGACCGGTACCAAAGCTAAAAGTAAAGGAAGTAGGTCCTGCGGAAACAATGGAAGACTTGGTCGAAATCGAGATGTTGGATGAAGAATCTTTCGACGAGGCTGTGGAAAAACTTGGGCATCAAGATGCATCGGCGCAGGGGCAGGATTTTGCTTCAATATTCAGGGCATATGACATCCGCGGAATAGTAAACGAAACCCTGACCCCTCAATTAATTCACAAGATCGGTCTCGCCATCGGGACTGAAGCAGAAGCATTAGGCCAGCAAACAATTCTGGTAGGTGCTGATGGGCGAATCTCAAGTCCTGATGTCAGGGATGAGTTGATTGCAGGACTTCGGGCGTCAGGGCGAGATGTGATTAGCATTGGTTCGGTTGCAACTCCGTTGCTCTACTTCGCCACACATAATTCAGATACTCAAAGTGGTGTAATGGTTACAGGCAGTCACAACCCGCCTGATTACAACGGGTTCAAAATTGTACTGGATCGCCGAACCCTGGTTGACGAGGATATCCAAAGGCTTTATCAGAGAATTGTTGATGGCGAATTTTCTTCAGGAGAAGGCGATCTGACAGAAATTGATATTCGCGATGACTACATTGACGCGATCGCCGACGATGTTGTAGTGGCGCAACCCCTCACTGTCGTGATTGATTGCGGTAATGGTATTGCCGGAGACATTGCGCCAGAGCTACTGGGAAATCTCGGCTGTGACGTGGTCCCGCTGTATTGCGAGGTCGATGGTACTTTCCCGAACCATCCGCCGGACCCCCTCGTTCCAGAAAACCTTGAAGACCTGGTGCTTACAGTAAAATCGCAAGAAGCTGACATTGGAATCGCTCTCGATGGCGATGGCGACAGGCTGGTTGCAGTAACTAAACAGGGTGAAATCATCTGGCCAGACAGATTGCTTATGTTATTTGCAAAGGATGTGGTATCACGCAATCCCGGATCGGACGTGGTTTATGATGTCAAGTGCACCAGGCATTTGAACAGTGTTATCAGTAGCTTCGGGGGCAGGCCAATAATAAGCCGCAGTGGACACTCATTCGTTAAGGCGAAAATTGCAGAGACAGACGCAGTTCTTGGCGGAGAAATGTCCGGTCACATCTGCTTTGGCGAACGCTGGTTTGGGTTTGACGACGGGATTTATGCGGCTGCTCGCCTGCTGGAAATCGTTGGCTCACAGACGGCAGGGCTCGATGAGTTGCTGGCCGAGTTCCCGTCAAGTGTGTCGACTCCTGAAATTCGGATAGACGTAGATGATGGAACCAAATTCGAAATAATGGATCAGTTGAACGAAACCGCATCGTTCGGTGATGGAACCATCACCACAATTGATGGTATCCGGGTAGATTACTCTGACGGGTGGGGACTCGTCCGCGCATCCAACACAAATCCGATGCTCACGCTGCGGTTTGAAGCCGATGATGAATCTTCAATGGAACGTATCAAGGGAATCTTCAGGGAACAAATCCAGGCTGTCGATAAGGATCTCAATTTTGATTGATCTGTTCACCAAACTGCTGGTAAAGACAAGTAGAAAGGGAACTGAATGACCCTTTCGCGCGACTCTGCGATGACCATCGCAAATGTATTAACCGAAGCCCTACCTTATATTCAACGCTTCACCGATAAAACCATCGTAATCAAGTATGGTGGCCACGCCATGACCGACCAGCAACTGAACCAGGACTTTGCTCGCGACATCGTCCTGATGAAACTGGTGGGAATGAACCCAATCGTGGTTCATGGAGGTGGACCGCAAATCGGAGCAGTTCTTGAGGAGCTTGGCATCGAGTCTAAATTTGTTGATGGTATGCGAGTTACCGACAGCAAGACAATGGATGTCGTGCAAATGGTACTCGGTGGTTTAGTTAACCAGGATATCGTCAGCCTCATTAATAAGCACGGCGGTAAAGCAGTTGGTTTGACTGGTAAAGACGCTTCGCTCATCAAAGCAAGGAAGTTGCTCATACAGCGTTCGTCACCTGAATTGCAAACGCCCGAGATCATCGATATCGGTCATGTCGGGGAAGTTGCCAGTATCAATCGTGAAGTGCTGGATCTTGCAGTTCATAGCGACATCATTCCCGTAATCGCGCCTATCGGAATTGGCGAGGACAGTGAAACCTATAACATCAACGCCGATCTGGTGGCTGGTAAGATCGCAGAAGAACTGGAAGCGGAGAAACTTATTCTGCTGACGAACGTACCTGGCATTGCCGATGAGAAAGGCAACCTGCTTTCGCGATTATCAGTAGCTGAAGTTGAGCAACTGATAGAAAACGGCACAATTTCAGGCGGCATGCTTCCAAAAATTAATTGTGCCTTGAGTGCAGTAAACAACGGTGTAAAAACCTCACAAATAATAGATGGACGGGTTGCACATGCAGTACTGCTGGAAGTTTTAACGGATGAAGGTGTAGGCACCCTCATTTCAGCATCAACCCCTGACTGATTCGCAAAAAATGACAGAAGAACAATCTCCGAAAATCTCCCGTAAAGAGCAAATACTCCAGTCATTGGCAACGATGCTGGAACAAAGCCCTGGTGCACGAGTTACCACAGCAGGTCTTGCGAGACAGGTTGGCGTCTCGGAAGCTGCTCTTTACCGACATTTCCCCAGTAAAGCCAAGATGTTTGAGGCACTGATCGAGTTTATTGAGGATACAATATTTTCGCGTGTATCTATTATCTTAGGCGAGGAAAATTCAACAGAGGCTCGCTGCAACCAGGTGTTGACGCTGCTGTTAACCTTTTCTGAACGTAATCCCGGTATCACAAGAATACTCACCGGTGACCCATTGTCCGGTGAATCTGAACGACTGCGCACGCGCGTGGCACAGTTTTTTGAGCGCTTCGAGACACAACTCAGGCAGATCCTGCGGGAAGCCGAAATCAGGAACGATCATCAAACGACCCTTGATATCAATGTGGCTGCTAACCTGATGTTGAGTACTGTGGAGGGTAAGATTTGCCAGTATGTCCGAAGTGACTTTGAAAAGGTCCCGACCAGCTACTGGCCAAGCCAGTGGCGGGTACTCGAAAAAACAATCTTTTCGTAACGTTTAACATCTCTTTGTCTAACGTCTCTTGTCTAAGGTCGGGATCACTCCTCGTAAAGTTCGCGTACTCTCTTCAAGGCAGCTGCATAAGTAGAACCTAAGACTTCCATTTCTTCGTGCTTTTCCCGAACATCATTCTCAATTTGCAACATCCTGCCTTCAATTGAACGAATTCTGTCGAGTCGCTCCTTACTGATAGTCCCTCCTGACCTTTCTATATCGGCAAGGCTGGACTCCAGTTGACGTTTTTGTTCTCGCAAACGGCGTAAATTGCTATTTTGTGTATTGATAAAACTTTCAATACTTCGCAGTTTGTCATCCCTTGCCCTGATTACATCTTCAGGTGTGCTGTACAAACGAAGCAGGTTCTCGTCGGCAACTTCCTGCTCCCTTTGTTGCCGGTCCAGTTGTTGTTGTTTCGCAAGCGCGCTGTCTCGTGCGCGAATCTCTGCATCTGTTAGCGCCCTGGGCACGACTTCAAGGACCCGGCCATGCAGGCTCAGGATGGTATAGCCGTCTTTGACATAGCGTGCGGGAACGTGACTATCCAACACGGTAACGCCATCTTCATTTTTGTATTTATACAGTTCTGCAGTTGCAACCAGCGGCATAGCAACAACTGCCGTGGTCAATACAAGAAGGTTAACGAATTTGCTGGCGATGTTAGAATGCTTTCCCATACAGTAAATCAATTAGTTCCGTACACGTCCCTGTAACGACTAACCAGTCTTAACTCCTCGTCAAACTTACCTGTCGATTCCAGATAATCAATGATGTGCCTCAACTTTACGACGCTGACGGCAGAAACACCATATTCGCGTTCAACTTCCTGAATCGCCGAGAGGTCCCCCTTCCCCCTTTCCTGCCGGTCAATGGCAAGCAATACCCCGGTTACCTCCACAGGACTCCTCGAAAGAAGCTCCATCACTTCCCCTATCGCCGTTCCAGCCGTAATGACATCGTCAACTATCACCACTTTGCCTTTCAACTCTGCTCCCACCAACTGACCCCCTTCACCATGATCCTTGATTTCTTTGCGGTTAAAGGCGTATGGAACATCAATTCCGTGATCCAGATGAAGTGCTATGGCAGTCGCACTAACGAGAGGAATACCTTTGTAAGCAGGCCCGAACAGCAGATCAAATTCTACATCGGAATCAAGCAAAGCCGCGCCGTAAAATTGGCCTAGCCTGGTCAATGTTCTGCCACTATTGAACAAGCCGGTGTTTACAAAATAGGGACTTACCCGACCCGATTTCAACTCAAATTTCCCGAACGCCAGAACTCCTGTGTGAATGGCGAACTCCAGAAACTTCTGCTGATAATCTGCAATCACTTTGACAACCCCAGGGCAGACCTTTGTATCTCATTCAACTCGAGGATACCTTTTTCAGCCAATGACAGCATCTTATCGAGTTGCTGCCGATCAAACGGATCAGTTTCTGCGGTACCCTGAACCTCGATGAATTTTCCTTTTTCAGTCATCACAACATTCATATCGGTATCCGCGCCAGCATCTTCAACATATTCCAGATCCAGCAGTGGATGACCTGCTACAACTCCAACCGATACTGACGCAATCAGCTGCCTCACAGGTGCAATTTCCAGGTTAAGGCTATCAATTGCATCAAAAAGGGCGACACAAGCCCCGGTAATGGATGCGGTTCTCGTTCCTCCATCCGCCTGAATCACATCGCAGTCAACCCGAATCGTATTTTCGCCCAGGGTACTCATATCCACCGCTGCCCTTAATGAGCGTCCAATCAGGCGCTGGATTTCCTGGGTTCTACCGCCCTGTTTTCCCCTCGCTGCCTCTCTTCCCATTCGCTCATTGGTGGACCTTGGCAGCATACCGTATTCTGCAGTCACCCATCCTCGGCCACTGCCCCTGAGAAAGGTAGGCACGCCTTTTTCCAAACTGGCAGTACAAATTACGTGCGTGTCTCCAAAACAGACCAGCACGGATCCTTCGGCATACTTGTTGTATCTGCGTCGAATCTCAATCGAACGTAGTTGATCAAACTGCCTGTCCCCACTCCTTGAAAAGTGTTCTGTCATTATTCTTTCCTCAACGATAAAAACTGTGACTTATAAAATGTTGGGGCAATCTCTATTATACTTGGCTTAACGAAAATAGGACTGAAGATTAAAGTAGATTTTTATGGCAAGGAGCATGACGGCGTTTGCTCGCGCGGAAGCAAATAATATTTCCTGGGAAATTCGATCTGTGAACCAGCGATATCTGGACGTCACGTTTCGCATGCCTGATGCCTACCGGGTTCTTGAAATACAACTAAAAAATTCTTTACGCCAACAGCTACACCGGGGAAAACTTGATTGCGCGCTGCGAATTAGCCAGGAAAATACCCAGACTTCGCTTGCAATCAACAAGGAGCTAGTTGACTCACTCACGGATGCGGCCAGTAAAATCGACGCTCTGACCGGTAACGAAAGTCGAATAGATGCATTGGAGCTATTACGATGGCCCGGTGCAATTCTGGACGATAGCGTTGATTGTGAAACCGAGCGGGCAACCATCATTGAAGCATTCGGTGATGTAGTGAATTCACTTGTAGAAATGCGACAGAGAGAAGGTGACGAGCTAAAAAACATCGTGCTCGCAAAGCTCGGAGAACTCGCAGTTATCGTGAATCAGGTCCGTCTGGAAGCGCCAACCATCGCCGAGCACCAGCGAAATAAGATTCAAAACAGATTGTTACAAATCAAAGTAGAGGTTGACGAGAGCAGGCTTGAACAGGAACTCGTTTACCTTGCCCAGAAGTCGGACATTGTGGAGGAATTGGATCGCCTCGATACCCACATGGAAGAAGTTCGAAATACCCTTAGCCAGGCCGGTCCTATTGGTCGACGTCTGGATTTCCTGATGCAGGAATTAAATCGCGAGGCTAACACCTTGTCCTCAAAAGCAACCGCCGCGAATACCTCACTGCAAACCGTCGATCTGAAAGTCGTTATTGAGCAGATGAGAGAACAGATCCAAAATCTGGAGTGAGGCATTGAGTACAGGTACTCACAAACCATTTGTAGTCGCAGCGCCATCCGGCGCGGGAAAGACAAGCCTGGTGAGAGCATTAGTGGATACGACATCCAATGTAAAAGTGGCCATCTCCCATACAACTCGGCCCATGCGTCCGGACGAAACCGATAACCTTAAC
Source organism: Gammaproteobacteria bacterium (assembly GCA_027292925.1). Lineage (GTDB taxonomy): Bacteria > Pseudomonadota > Gammaproteobacteria > Pseudomonadales > Azotimanducaceae. Next base: position 3,966 of record JAPUGI010000269.1, on the reverse strand, counting down.
TACTTTTTCGTGGACGAATCCCGATTCTTGATGATGGTCGACAACCATGAGTTTCTCGAATGGGCCCGTGTTTTTGGCAGTCTCTACGGAACAAGCAAAGAAGAGGCGGAGCGTATTCTGGGCAATGGTAACCATCTTGTTCTGGAAATCGATTGGCAGGGTGCGGCCCAGATCCGTGTTGAAGCTCCGCAGGCAACCACTATTTTTATCTTGCCACCATCCCTGGAATCATTAAGAGATCGTCTGGAAAAACGAGCCCAGGATGATCAACACACCGTCGAACAACGCATGGACGCCGCAATTGATGAAATTTCCCACTGCATGGAATTTGATTACCTGATTGTGAACGATGACTTCGATCAGGCTTTGAGGGAGATTTCAGACGTCGTCAATGGAAGGGGCGAGCACCTGAGTCAAGCGAGTCAAAAGCTCAAACTTGGACCGCTAATTTCCGATCTACTCGGTTGATGCACCCAAATCCATTTTAATTGCCACTATTCGTGCCATAATATTGTCAGATAGCGGCTTTACGGCTAAACTGTGCGGTCCTTTTACGTCGGTCCCTGTCAAAGGCTAGGAAAGCTCAGGAATCGCACACAGAATTAGTTCCCGGAGGAATAGAACACATGGCTAGAGTTACCGTTGAAGATTGTCTTGAACATGTAGATAACAGATTCGAACTGGTGATGGTTTCCAGCAAACGTGCGCGGCAGATAGCAACGCTGGGTAAAGAGCCAATGGTACCCCTGGAAAATGATAAACCCACCGTATTGGCACTCCGAGAAATCGCGGCAGGATATGTGAATGCCTCAATTCTCGAGGAACCCACACAGGAAGAAACAGAAGCGCTGGCACTCAGCGCTGCACAGGATGGATTTGAACAACACGGCCCCGAGTTCTAAAGAGCTTACCAATTACTGTAAGAGTCAATCGTTAGCAGGCGAATACCATGCTAACGATTGAGACTTTTGCCACAGACCTGAGATCCTACCTTGAGCCCTCTCAAATAGCCCAGGTAAAAAAAGCCTACTCCTTCGCCGACGAAGCGCACCAGGGACAAACCCGAAAATCTGGCGAGCCTTACATATCACACCCGCTTGCAGTCGCATCAATACTGGCAGACATGCATATGGACCATCAGTGTCTGATGGCGGCCTTGTTACATGACGTTATCGAAGACACTGGAATTCCCAAGCACACCTTGGGGAAAGAGTTCGACGATCAGGTAGCGGAGCTGGTAGATGGCGTAAGCAAACTGTCAAGCATGTTCGAATCCCGTGCGGAAGCTCAAGCTGAAAATTTTCAGAAAATGACGCTCGCCATGGCAAAGGATATTCGCGTTATTCTGGTCAAACTGGCGGACAGGCTGCACAACATGAGAACTCTGGATTTTCTCGAGCCTGACAGGCGCCGAAGAATCGCCCGCGAGACACTCGAAATTTACGCCCCTATCGCCAACCGGCTTGGCATGAACAATATACGCATTGAATTCGAGGAGTTGGGATTTAAAGCTCTGTACCCTTTACGTTCGTCCATGATAGAGCGAGCCGTCAAGAAAGCCCGGGGGAATCGAAAGGAGGTAGTGAGCAACGTAAGACAATCCATCTCGACCTGCCTTGAACGCGAGGGGATCGAGGCAAAAGTGTTCGGTCGGGAAAAACACCTGTACAGCATCTACGACAAGATGAAAACCAAACGACTCTCTTTTCATGAAATTATGGATGTTTACGCATTTAGAATAATTGTTGACAGTGTCGACACCTGTTACCGCACGCTGGGAGCAGTGCACAATTTATACAAGCCAGTGGCCGGTAGATTTAAGGACTATGTGGCAATTCCGAAAGCCAACGGTTATCAGTCTCTACATACGACTTTGTTCGGTATGCATGGTCTACCCATCGAAATACAGATCCGGACCCCTGAAATGGAACTGGTTGCCAACAATGGTATCGCCGGACATTGGTTGTACAAAACCAGTGACGATTCCGATTCCGGAAGTCACAAAAGGGCACGGGAATGGATGCAAGGGCTCCTTGAACTCCAGCAAAGTGCAGGTAATTCACTTGAATTTATTGAAAATATGAAAATTGACCTGTTCCCGGATGAAGTATATGTGTTTACTCCACGAGGCGAAATATACGAACTTCCTCATGGATCGACCCCGGTCGATTTTGGCTATGCAGTGCACACGGATATTGGCAACACCTGCGTTGCCTGCCGGATTGATCGCAGGCTCGCCCCCTTAAGCGCATCGCTGGAGAGTGGGCAAACAGTTCAAATCATCACCGCCCCAGGGGCACTACCCAATCCTGCCTGGTTGGGTTTCGTTACGACGGGTAAAGCGAGAAGCAGCATCCGCCATGCACTAAAAAACCAGCAACACAGCGAATCGGTCACCTTAGGTAAACGCCTGTTAGAGCGAACGCTGCAAACTTACCAGAAATCCCTGGCTGATATTGATCCCGACAAGTTAAAGAAGGTCCTTGAGGACCGCAGGATTCCTGACTTACAGTCTTTGCTCGCCGAAGTGGGTCTTGGTAACCAGATGGCGCATGTCATTGCAGCAAGGCTGGTAACACTTCCGGACAATATCGATGAAAATGAATACCACGGACCACTTGCCATCATGGGAACTGAGGGCATGGTGGTAACTTATGCCCGCTGCTGCAAACCGATAGCAGGAGACCCAATAATTGGGCATATCAGTGCGGGACGCGGCATCGTCATCCATGCCGAAACCTGCAAGAACATGCAGGATCTACGAAAAAAACCTGAATAAATTATGTCCGCTCGCTGGGACCCCAATGTGAATCAGGAATTTTCTGTTGAACTTCGAGTAGAGCTGGAATATGAAAAAGGTATTGTCGCAACCCTCGCATCCACCATCACGATGGCTGATGCCAATGTTGAACGAATTAACTTGATGGAAAAAGACGCCAGGCTCAGCACAGTTAACATTGTGCTTTCAGTCAAGGACAGGGTTCACCTGGCCAATGTCATCAGACGCTTACGCACCATCAAAGGGACTAACCGGATCATCAGGGTGCGAAGCTAACCTTACTTTGTGCGGGATTAGATTATGGCAAAGACCCAGATTTCTACCAGTGGCGCACCACAGGCTATTGGCACTTACTCACAGGCAGTGGTGCACAAGGACACCGTTTACATCAGCGGCCAGATTCCCCTGGTTCCTGAAACAATGGAACTTGTCAGCCAGGATATCGCGCCACAAATCGAGCAGGTGTTCTCTAATCTCAAGAACATCTGTGAATCCGTGGGGGGAGACCTCAACTCTGTGCTGAAGTTTACTGTTTACCTGACCAACCTGGACCACTTCGGGGCAGTGAATGCCGTGATGGAGAGCTGCCTGGATAAACCCTACCCGGCTCGTGCAGCAATCGAAGTGTCCGCGCTACCAAAAGGAGCCCTGGTGGAAGTCGACGCAATAATGTCCCTCTAAAATCTAATCTATCGAGAGCACTGATACCCCATGGGACTGGACAAATCTGCTGTAGATTCCCTGAAGGGAATAGGTCCCGCGCTAGCAGGCAAGCTTGCCAAAATCGGCGTACATACCCTCCAGGATGTCTTGTTTCATCTGCCTTTTCGTTACGAAGATAGAACACGAATCACGCCGATCGCAGCCGCAACCCCTGGAAAAACGGTAGTCCTTGAAGGAGAAATTATCGCCTGTGATATCTCGTTCGGGAGAAGGCGCAGCTTGTTGGCATATCTGCAAGACAGCACAGGTCGTATTGCACTGAGGTTTTTTCACTTTACTAAAGCGCAACAGAATAATCTTGCATCCGGTAAATCAATTCGTTGTTTTGGGGAGGTTCGACGAGGCGCTGCCGGACTGGAAATCTACCATCCCGAATACAGCCAAAGTGCTACTACAGAACTTCCAGACCACCTTACGCCGGTCTATCCAAGCACCGAGGGCATCAGCCAGCAGCGTTATCGCAA
>JAPUGI010000268.1 GCA_027292925.1 Gammaproteobacteria bacterium | reverse complement strand
AAGTTGCAGTTTGTTTCTTGTGGTTTAATCGGAGGCACTGTCAGCGATGACTTGATCGATGTCTTTACGATGCATGAGTAAAGATGTTTGGCCGACGACTGCTTGAGTATAGAATGTGAGCGACGAACATCCTGGTATGCTCAGAAAGGCTACCGGGGCTAGACGAAGTGCCATGTTTCTAAAATAATAAAGGGAAGTTTTTGTGCTCAATTTTCTGCCAGGCGTAGTTCGCGGCGCCTCATCCTATTTTCTTATTTGCTTTAACACCCTGTTATGGTGCCTGCCACTGTACGTGTTTGCCTTTCTCCGCTTTTTTGGACCGGTTGCCGCAGAGCCATGGTGCACCAGACAAGTAATGAACATCGCTGAATTCTGGATCGATTGCAACAACTTGATCATTGATTTGTTCCAAAAAATCGATATTGAAGTGCACGGACTGCAGGAACTAAGTCCTTCCAAATGGTATCTGGTTTTTTGCAACCACCAGACATGGGTGGACATCCTGATACTGCAACGGGTCTTCAATCGTAAGATTCCAATCCTGAAATTTTTTATCAAACAACAATTGATCTACGCACCAGTCATCGGAATCGCCTGGTGGGCTTTGGATTTCCCAATCATGAAACGCTACTCAAGGGAGTTTCTTGCCAAGCATCCAGAACTCAGGGGAAAGGATCTCGAAGCCACCCGACGTTCCTGTGAGAAGTTCAAACTCACCCCGGTAGCAATCCTGAATTTCCTGGAAGGCACTCGCTTTACACAACCAAAGCACGACCTGCAGAAATCTCCATACAGGCACCTGCTTAAACCGAGAGGTGGCGGGGCTGCCCTGGTGCTCAACTCCCTCGGCGACAGGATTGATAGTGTTTTGAACATTACCATTCATTATCCGGAAGGGGTTCCTGGATTTTTTGAGTTTTTCTGCGGACATACCAAAAAAGTACACTTCTTCATTGAGTACCTTCCTGCACCGGCAGAATTCTATGACCGTGACGACCAATCCAACAATGGCATGAAGAAGAGTTTTCGAACATGGCTCAATGAAATCTGGCAACTAAAGGATGAGCATTTGGATTCACTGGGAGCCGGCGTTAAGGATTAGAGAAACTCTGATCAACCACTAAATCTGGCAGGCAAACCAACCTCCTGTTATCCTTCACGCAGTAACTTCACAGCACATAAATCATGTACTACGAATACTTTGGACTTAAAGAGGCGCCGTTTTCAATCGCCCCGAATCCGCGGTACCTTTACATGAGTGATCGCCATCGCGAAGCTCTAGCACACCTGATGTACGGCATAAAAGGTGATGGGGGCTTTATATTGCTTACAGGTGAGGTTGGAACGGGTAAAACCACCATTTGCCGCTGTCTGCTGGAGCAGATTCCCAAAGATGTGCACATCGCATTTGTGTTGAACCCAAAACTTAACCCGGTCGAACTTCTTGCTACTGCATGTGATGACCTCGGAATCAGCTATCCCGATGGCGCCCGCATAAAGACCTTGGTAGATCGATTGAACGAATTTCTTCTTGCTGCCCACCAGGAAGGAAGGAGAACTGTGCTGATCATTGATGAGGCACAAAATCTCTCCATTGACGTACTGGAACAACTACGCCTCCTGACCAATCTTGAAACCAATCAGCGAAAACTGTTGCAGATTATTCTTCTGGGTCAACCGGAACTCCTTACCCTGTTGGCTCAAAATGAACTCCGGCAACTGTCGCAAAGAGTCACAGCAAGATTTCATCTCAACGCCCTGAATCGAGGCGAAGTACATGAATATATCAAGCACAGACTTAACGTAGCAGGTGCCAGGGGTTTATTTTTCCCCGTGGCCGCAGTGAACAGAATATTCAAAATCAGTGGCGGGATTCCAAGGGTGATAAACCTCCTATGCGATCGAGCCCTGCTTGGAACCTATGCAGAAAATAAGCTGCAGGTGACGACCAGGGTGGTAAACAAGGCAGCGGACGAAGTGCTTGGCCAACGGCACCGGCATTTTTCACCAACTCCAGTGTATGCAACTGCAGCTATACTAATTCTTGCGGCGCTGACGCTATTTACTTTTTATCTTCCTTCCACGGAAATTGCAGAGTCCAATGCAATATCGAAAACGTTGACCCAACCTTCATCGGAAAGGACGGGACTTGCGGCAGAACGCGATACTCAACTTATCGATGAAGCAATCACCGCAAATATTTCCCCTATTATGCAAGAGATCGAGCCAGACCTATCGAGATACCTTGATAAGGTCGAAGATGTTGTTGGTCATGAAGACGTGGAACTCGCCTTTGCTGACCTGTTTGCACTCTGGGGTGTGGCATTTGAAGACCAGACTATCCATCCCTGTAACCAGGCAACCAGCATCGGCCTGAAGTGTTATTCCAATCTCAGTAGCTTGAAAGAAGTTGCAAATCTCAACCGACCGGTGGTCATCGGCATTAACCAGCAATGGGTAACCTTAAGCCAGTTTAACGAAGGGATAATTACGCTAATCTCCGGTTATCGACAATTCCAGGTAAGTGCCCAGGAACTGGCTTTCGCCTGGAACGGAAAGTACACACTTTTCTGGCGTATGCCACCAGACTACCTGCGGCCGGTGACCCTGGGCGATCAGGGCGCTTCAGTCGACTGGTTGGTCAATCAACTGGCAGTCATTGATTCACTGCCTCCCGTATCCTCGACCGGACATAACTTTGACGTACAGCTGGAAGACAGGGTAAAGCGTTTCCAGCTATCCGTCGGGTTGACGCCAAATGGAGCCGTAGGCGTAAAAACATGGATTCACGTCAATAATGTTCAAGGGTCAAGTATCCCAACGTTGAACTCGGTAGAAAGCTAGTGTCATACATACTGGACGCGCTCAACAAATCTGAACAGGAGCAGAGAAGTCATCAAACACCCGGCCTTGATTCCATACGAGGTTCGCCAGTAAAAACCTCCCAATCGAGACCTTTTTGGTTATTACTGCTGGCAATGCTTGTCCTGATCAATGGAGGTTCCGCCTACTGGTTTATTTTAAAGCCAACTGAAAACCAGACACCGACAACTATCGCGGATCAGGAACGTAAACTATCAGCCCAACAAGTTGTCACACTTGCGGATGTGCAAAAGAATCCAGTTCCTCAATATGTTGCTTCCCTTACGCCAGTAAGAGTTGCCGAACTGCCGACCAGTGTTCAAAGACAAATCCCTGACATCAGGTTTTCAAGCCACATTTATGCGAATGATCCATCTTTGCGGATGGTCAACATCAATGGCAGGATTATTCGCGAGGGTGATTCTGTTGCTGATGGTATCTCTCTGGTAGAAATCTCCGAGGACGGTGTGGTACTAAGTTATCTACACTACACTTTCGAGATGAGTGTCATCAGGGACTGGTCGTTTGACTAGGCGGCTGATCCCGTATCTGGCCTTGCAAGTCTCTTAACCGTTGGTTGATCTGCTTTCGATATTGGTCAATAACATCAATCGCTTCCTGCGCCTCTTTTATCTGGTTTCCAAGAATCAAAATCTCCCGTCTGTTACCTTCAACTTGAACGGACTGACCCTGAATCTGGCCCCTGACCAGTGATACCTGCGTTGTCATTTCTTCATTGTCATCGACAAGATTCTGCTTCACTTGTGTCATATCGGTGGATAGTTGGCTGAATTTCTCTGCGACACCTTCCACTGCCTGGGCCAATGGCGTTATGGCCGATTCCAGGTCATCTCTAACCCTATTAATGGAAGCTTCATTTTTCTCGATATTCGGCTTATTTTGCCGGTGTGCTATCGCCCATAACTTGTCGATTTCAGACACATTGGTATCCGTCTGACCCTGCATGATCTGCAGGGTCTTGGATACATCGGTTCCGGTAGCAGCCAACCTGTCATCAAGCTGCCGGAGATTTTCCTGCCCCCTGGCCAACAGCACATTAGACTGATTCAGCTTTTGCTGGACTTCATACAGGGCGAAACCCCCCACACCCATCATGATCGCCATGACGAGGATCACAAAAACCAGGATACCATTGAAATTGCTCTGTTTTGGCGCCTCGGATCGAGTGCTTCGGCGATAAGACGAGACTTCATCCTGCGCTGGCCTAATCGCCGGAAGCACATCAGGGTCATCACGCTTGTCACTCATCACCAAAGTTACAAGACTGCCATTAACCCGTAGAGTACAACAGTCAAACCTACTCCACTGCCGATTACACCCTGAACCGTGGTCATGGGCCCTTGTTTGCCCATTATGGCATTGACTTGAAGCGCCGCGATGATGATCAATATAGCCGCAAGGCCAACCGTACTTGCATCACCGATAAGCCCATTTGGCATATGTGCCGATGACCCCATAAAAAACAACATGGGAAAAGAAAACAATGTATTGGTTCTTGAGGCCAGCGCCGCTTTCGGAGCCGATGCCGCGGCTTCCGGCAGGGCTTCGCCGCCTTGAGCAACCTGGGTTGCGGACGCGATGACAATTTTCTGGTTTGGCCAGATGATTCCCCAGACATTAAGGAACATTAACGTACCCAATGTTGCCCCGATGGTAATGTCATAGGAGAGCCCCTGGTGCCGATATGCCAACAGGACGACTCCGGTCAGGAACGTGAACATTGCAGCCCAACGGAACCACCACAGCGCTCTGGGTACAAGTTTCTGGATTGCACCAGAACGATGCGCGTCTTCTGCTTCTTTAAAATACTCTCCCTGGATGAAGTTAAAGTAGTACAACAACCCTATCCAGGTAATACCAGCCAGGAAATGTCCCCACCTGACCAAGTAGTCCAGACCGTAGCTCGTAAACAATGCTATATCACCCATTATGTGTCCCTCTCTTTTCGTTGTTAGGTCTCAGTTCAAGGTATCTGCACCCTGGGGCGCCAGTTGTTATCGCGGGATTACTATAAAATTCTCTCGTATGGCCATGATAACATTGAATTTTTTGAAAAACTATCAGTCTCACCTCAACTTTGCCGTGGTTAAAAAAAACCCCGCTGGATGCGGGGTTTAATTTCGGCGCTGGCGCTCTCGATGTTTCCTTTGGAAACATCTGCCGGGAGCAACTTTCCCTACGGAAAAGTTGCTTACATCATGCCACCCATGCCGCCCATGCCGCCCATATCTGGCATTGCCGGTGTAGGTGTGTCATCCACCGCTTCGGTGACCATACACTCGGTGGTAATCATCAAACCTGCGACAGAAGCCGCCGCTTGAAGCGCAGTACGAACCACTTTGGCCGGATCGGGTATACCAAACTTGATCATATCACCGTATTCACCCGTTGCCGCGTTGAACCCATGATTGCCTTTCAGCTGCCTGACCTTGTCAACGACCACAGACGCTTCAGCACCGGCATTGGCAACAATCTGACGCATCGGTGTTTCCATCGCCTTGCGGCACAAGTTGATACCAACATTCTGATCCTCGTTTTCACCCTTTACACCTTCGATCATTTGCAGGGCACGTATCAAGGCAACTCCACCACCAGGAACAATACCTTCTTCAACTGCAGCACGGGTAGAATGCAGCGCATCTTCAACCCGCGCTTTCTTCTCTTTCATTTCTATTTCTGAACCAGCACCGACCTTGATCACCGCAACGCCACCAGCCAGCTTGGCGACACGCTCCTGCAGTTTTTCACGGTCATAATCAGATGAAGTTTCCTCAATCTGGGTTCTGATCTGTGCA
>JAPUGI010000267.1 GCA_027292925.1 Gammaproteobacteria bacterium | reverse complement strand
GACTGCACTTCCATCGGGATAGGCATCTGCCAGCGGTGTCCCGGCACCAACAACAGGAATCGCACTACTGGCCATGACATTTGTGTAGTGAACCTGTGGAGTTGTGATTTCCTCTTCATCGACATGGCCGATGTCTGCCAAAAACTGCTGGTTCAACTTATCGGGAACGACCCCATCCATGCGCAGGAATCCACGCGAGGCGAATTCCACCATTTGCCCTGAATTCAGAAGAATGGGCTTAGTCATCAATAGCCACCATCTTTTCAAAGAAAAACTCGTACTTCAGGTAGTCTGTTTTGAACTCATCACCGGATACATGGCTGACCAGCGGACTCGCCTGAATCAATCGCCAGCCATCCTGCAATGCATCCAGGCCGGTTCGATAAGGTGGTTCATCGGTGTCGCCCGCCATGTGCCGGGTAGTACCTGTGCCGTCGTAAAAAGCCCATGCGATAACCCGGGTATCAAGGGCCGAACTCGACAAATAGAGCACCATCACCTGCTGTCGTTCTGTCATCCTAACTCCCACGACGCGGCAGCTTAGCATAATCGGTGGCTTGATCTGAGGTGGCTTGGCCACAGGCCAAACACCGAAACCGGCAGCAATTTGGCGTAGCCATGTTGCGAGAGGTCAGGACAAACATCGACCCCGGCAGCCGTTTCACCGAGTGAAATGGCGAGAGGGTATTGGCTTGACCGTAGGTCAAACATCGACCCGATGACAGGTTCCTACCCCGCTGTCGTAGGGACATGCTAGCCCGAGATGACCCAGCACTCGCCCGAACGACGAGGTTTTGCGGTGAGATGACGAGGTTTTGCACCAGGATGACCGCCATCTGGGAATTATCAGTTGATAATGAAGAAATAATGAATATAATGGACATATCTCCATATTGTGCGGTGCATCATAGCCATGAAGTGGTTTCCCATCACATTTTTCCTGCTTCTGGCATTACCAGCCAGTGCCGTACTTTATGTAAATCAATCCCCAATCTTTACCGCCGAAGTTCCTGCCGAGGAAAGCCCGATCGACGGGCAACAAAACGTTGAGCAAACAACGCAAACTGACGTTGTGTCTCAATCCCAAATCGAGAGAGTCCCTGACTTTTCTGCCTGCCATGACGTCCGGCAGAAAAAGCGGGTTTTCTTTGAATTCATGCTACCGCTAATTCGCGAGGCTAACGCCAACATTCGCAAAGAACGCACAAAGCTGATCACCCTCTCCAATAAATTGGAGGCGGGTCTGGTGTTACAAAGGGGGGAACACCAGTACTTGAGTCAGTTGTTCAAACGGTATCGCATGAAAGCGCCACTCAAGGTTGAAACACAACTGATGAATCAACTCTTGGAACGCGTAGACATAGTACCCGCTTCTCTCGTTCTAGCGCAGTCAGCCAACGAATCAGGATGGGGAACATCCAGGTTCGCGGTTGAGGCAAATAACTATTTTGGTATCTGGTGTTTTAGTAGCGGCTGCGGTCTTAAACCCAGGTCCAGGGACGACGGCAAGACCCACGAGGTCGCCAGTTACGATTCGGTGCAGCAAGGCATCACGGCATACATGCACAACATCAATACCCACAAAGCCTACCGTGACCTGCGAATTATTCGCTCGGAGCAAAGGCATTTGCAGAATCATTTCATGGGACTGCAATTGACTGATGGATTGCACCAATACTCAGAACGGGGTGAAGATTACGTCCGCGAAATCAAACAAATGATTCGTATAAACAATCTCCACGAATACACACTGGCCTCCACCTCTTAGCCTGGTTATTTCTGGTAGCCACGCAATTATGTTGCGAGGTCAATGACCCGGACCGATACCAGGGTATACTTTAAGAAAGTCACCAGTCGGCGCGGGCGCATCAACCCGTGGAAGTATGAATCAAGCAAAATTATTGATTTAAACCCCAGAGCCCTGAGAAACGTCTAAGCTGGTATCGTCTGGAGAATAAAAACATGAAAAACCTGGTCATCCCCGCAGCACTATTAGCCATCGTGTCATCGACACCGACCATGGCCGACTCTTGCCACGCAAGCAAAACTATTAATGAAGAAATTTCCACTGAAGGGATATCAGAATTAAGGGTGAATGTCCTCGCTGGGTATCTGGATATTCAGCCCGGAGTTGCTGATAACGTCAATTTTACTGGCCGGGCATGCACCGATGAAGACGAATGGCTTTCGTTCCTGACACTTGATGTAGAAAGACGTAACGATATTCTGGTACTCACTGTCATCATTCCCTATGAGGATCACGACTTTGACGCCAACTATGCGTATATGGATATTGATCTGCGCATACCAGCTGATCTTCAAACGAAAGTGAAAGACAGCAGTGGAGACATTGTTATTCGGGGTGTTTCCGTGAACCGGGTTGATGACAGTTCCGGCAATATTCATATCGATCACAACAAAACCTCACTTGAAATACGTGATTCTTCGGGAAACATGGAGATCCGAGATCTGCAGGGTGATCTCGAGATCACAGACAGCTCCGGCAATATCGACGTCCGTAACGTGATCGGAACAGTCCGCATACCCAGGGACAGCTCGGGTAAAATCGACATCAAAACCGTAACGGGCAATGTTACAGTTGAACGCGATGGTAGTGGTGATATTGATATCCAGGATGTGCAATCGGACGTTGAAATTGGTAGTGACGGTTCAGGCGGAATTAAGATCCGTGATATAAAAGGTGGGGTACTCATCGGCAGCGATGGTTCCGGCTCGATAAACATTGCTAATATTTCCGGGAGCTTGCTGGTCGAAGCCAAAGGCAGTGGAGACGTGAGCACGCATGGAATCGAAGGAGAAGTATCCCTGCCACGATAGGGAACCTCTATCCACATCCACATGCAATTTTACCAGGTCAACCTCCTTAAGGACCCGAATCATCCGGGCCCAAACCAATTACTTGAATACCTGCGCGGTACCTTAATCCCTGACCTTGAGAAACGCGGCCTGGTTGTGTATGGCGTGTTTCAGGGATTATTCGGTCTGGCGAGTAATGAGCTATACCTGGTGGTGAGTTCAGTTACGGTTATTAGCCAACAAGATCTTGATAGCGAATTTCAAATAATAGAAAGTATTGACCTCATTCCGACAATAAGACCTACGGATCATACCCGGCGAACCCGTGAAGGCATCTATGTCTTTCGCTGGTTTGATGTCATGAACAAGGACGTCGAGGAAATCGCGGAACTCTCTGCTAAGGCCTGGATCACGTTTGAAGAAGGATTTGACACTGAAGTGCAGTGCCTCTTTGCGGAGCAGAATCAGGAGTCGAAGCAGGGCAAGATGTTGCTGATTACCTGGTATAAAAATCTTTCGGTCTGGCAAGAATCGAGACAACCACCGGAGGACGCAAGGGAAAATTTCATGCGCAGGCACCGACTCACGCTGCAAGCAAAACCTATTGCTACTCGACTCGTGTAAGATCTAGTAGGCTGTCCGAGAACCGCAGCCGTATCGAGGACTTGTCCGCAGAAGGTTAGTCGGGGACGCCGGGTCTGTTCTCGGACCACCTCCTAAGCCTCCAAACCCAATAATTGGTGCAATTCGATTCGCCCTGGTCCTGGTACCAGTCGTCTGGCTACATTTTTCTTTCTGCCCTTGAGCAGATATCTGAGAATCGTCATGCGGATGTTCCAGTCTTTCAGGAACTCTCCTGGCTTCTCGAGCAGATTAAATGTCTTCATAGCACCACGCACCACCTGGATTTCCTCCCTCGCGGCTGCACTGATTGCATCCCTGAAGGCCAGTCCGAACCATCTCTTTAATGAATCAGCCTGATC
>JAPUGI010000266.1 GCA_027292925.1 Gammaproteobacteria bacterium | reverse complement strand
GAGAAAGTAGGGCTTATTGACACTCGGATTATGTCGTTGTTTATGAATGGTGAAGAACTGTGGGCGGGTTCCATGGTTGGGGGAGTTAGCGTTGTCAAGAATGATGTGGTGATTGAAACCTTCACAACCGACCCGAATGATGCGAACAGCATCTCGTCGAATGCTATCAGTCGAATTATCAAAGATAAGAAGGGTCGAATTTGGTTAACGACATACGGTGGAGGTGTAAATCAATATCTCGGACAAGGCAGGTTTAAACGTTATCCCGATGTAACAAACCCTTACGGTGCATTCAATGATTTGCGAGCGGTGGATATAGTAGAAGCCGCCGACGGTACGATGTGGATCGCGACCGATGGAGGAGGCGTTACTGTGTTGGATCCTGAGTCAGGGGATACCATGAGTTTTCGTCACGATCCAGAAGATGAAACCACGCTTTCAAGCGACAATGTAATCTCATTACTCCGAACAGAAGAAACCATTTGGGTTGGTACTCGTGATCGTGGTATGAACCGGTTTATTACAAACGGCGGATCGTTCAAGCGTTATAGCAAGGGACAAGGGCTGGCAAGCGATGCAGTATACGGAATGCTTGAAGATACGGATGGGCATATATGGGTGAGTGGAGGCAAAGGACTGTCTGTCCTGAATCCAGTTAAGGAAACATTTCAATACTACGATTCTACTCATGGGTTGCAAAGCGACGATTTTAACAGCGGCGCGTACCTGAAATTGTCTGATAACAGTTTTATTTACGGCGGCAACAACGGTTTCAACGCATTTGATCCAGCCCGGATAAGTAGAAATCAGTATGTTCCTCCGATCAGGCTTACCAGCTTCAGTAAATTCAACAAAGAGTTTGATTTACCGGCCCCTATAGATCGGACTGATTTGATCGAACTTGATTACTCGGATTTCGTCATTGGTTTTGAGTTCGCAGCCCTCGATTACACGGCGCCGAAAAAAAACCAATTCAAATACAAGCTCGAAGGATTTGATCGGGACTGGGTCGATTCAGGCAATGGAAGACAGGCTACCTACACAAACCTCGATGCAGGCACTTATGTTTTTCGGGTGAAAGGTTCTAACAATGACGGCGTCTGGAATGAGGAGGGTACCCAGTTAAAGTTGGTAGTTAACCCACCAATCTGGGCTACCTGGTGGGCTTATCTGATTTACCTATTGTTATTTGCATTAGGTCTTTATCAGCTGCTGCAGGCAAATACCCAACGTCAGAAAAGAGAAGCAGAGAAAAAATACAGCGAACGCCTGCAGCTTTATATTGAGTCATTGGAGGAAGCAACGGATTGTGTCCTGATTGCAGATAATCGAGGCAACTTGCTCTATGCGAACAATGCGATACGGTCAATTCTGGGTCAAACACCTGCTGAAGCGGTTGGCAGACCCCTGGTTTCTGTCGTGTTTGAAAATGAAGAGGATTCTGAGGCGGCGTTATCTGCATTGGAAGAACATGGACGCTACCACGGGGAAGTCACGTATCAAACTGATACTGGCGAGTCCCTGACGACAGAAGTAACCATCGCCGCGGTACGGGAGCTGAGTGAGCACGGTTCGGCTTATGTATCGATATCGCGGGATATTACCGATCGCAAGAAAACAGAAGCAGAACTGGAAGATCATCGTCGCAACCTTGAATACCTGGTTGGCGAAAGAACCAGTGCGCTCGAGAAAGAAATTGTCGAACACAAGGCAGTGCAGATTGATCTGGCGAATTCGCTGGAAGATAAAGAATTGCTGCTGAAAGAAGTGCACCACCGGGTCAAAAACAACATGCAGGTCATTTCCAGCTTGCTGAACATTCAGGCTGAAACTGCAGGGAATCATGATTTCGCTGACTTACTCGGTGCAAGCCAACAACGAATTAAGTCGATGTCCCTGATTCATGAGAACTTGTACCAGTCCGATAACTTTTCGGAGATTGATTTCGAAGACTACATCCGGACGCTGGCTACCAGTTTGTGCCGTTTCTATGCAGTCCCGGGTGTCGATATTTTACTCGATATAAATGTAGACAATGTTTCCCTGGACCTTGAAACGGCGGTGCCTTGTGGACTGATTATCAATGAAATCATTTCCAACTCCCTGAAACATGCATTTGAAAACGGGCAGGGAACCGGGACGATATCGGTAGATTTTAGAGTCTCCGGTTGCAGTTATGTATTGAATATCAGCGATGATGGCAAAGGCTTGCCGGAAGATTTTCAATTAGTGGACGGTTCTTCAATGGGTATGGAGATTGTATCCATACTGACTCAACAGCTGGACGGAAAAATTAAAATAGTCGGTAATCAAGGTGCCGCTTTCAAAATCAGTTTCCCAAGGAAAACTAAACATGAGCTGTAAATCAATTCTCGTCGTCGAAGACGAAGTGCTTGTCGCCCATGATATCAGATCACGATTGCGACGAATGGGTTATGAGGTGCCAGCGATCGCTAGTAAAGGTCGTGAGGCTATCAGCAAAGCGTTGCAGCTTAGGCCTGACCTTATTCTGATGGACATCAACCTGCGCGATGACATGGACGGAGTGGAAGCCGCCATGCAAATCCGTAGGCTGTATGAAGTGCCGATCATTTTCTGCACCGCCTATTCGAACGACGAGACGATGGAGCGCGCCAAGATTACTGAACCATACGGCTACGTATTGAAGCCTTTTGATAATCGTTAGCTCGAGATCAATATTGAGATTGCACTGTATAAACACAAGGTTGAAAAGGATTTATCAGATACACGGCAGCGTCTGGATGCGACATTAACTAGCGTCAATGATGGTGTGATTGCAGCCGACCTGGAAGGTCAGATCTATGTGTTCAACCCGATGGCGGAAAAAATTACCGGCCAGAGTCTGCGGCATGCCCGGCGTTCAACTTTGAGCAAGATTATGCCATTGGAAGCATTTGAAGCTGGAGAACCATCGATTGAGCTCGACAAGGTAGAGGATTTTTCGCGTTGGAAAAGTATGTTAGATATTCGCCAGTACCTTATGCGTCCGGACGGGCAAAGGGTGCCGATCGAAATTAGTGTAAATATTCTTGAGGATATCAAGTCAAACCTCATGGTCATCACCTTCCGCGACATCAGTCAACAATTAAGCTATGAAGCGACCATCCGGAAAAATGCGTTTTTCGATAATCTTACCGATTTACCTAATCGTTCCCTGTTTGTCGACAGGCTTGAAAGTTCACTAAATCGCCGTAAGCGGGGTAAACCGCAGGAATTCGCAGTGCTGTTTATGGATCTCGACGGCATTGGTGTAATTAATGATGGCCTGGGTCACGAACAGGGTGATCGCCTGATAAGTGAAATAGGACACAGGATCGACAAAACATCACGTCCGGACGACACAGTGTCGAGATTTAGTAGTGATGTTTTTGCAGTATTGCTTGATCCGGTAGATGCGGCAAATGGTGCGATTCAGGCTTGCCGGCGAATCCTTCGTGCGGTGGAGCAACCTATTCAACTGGGGGCAACATCAGTGAATGTTACTGCCAGTGTCGGTATCGTTCTTAATCATGGTAACTATAAGACGACTGAAGAAATGATCCGTGATGCAGATACGGCACTGCATCGAGCAAAGCTTGATGCAAAAGGCAGTTATGTCATGTTCGATAGTGACATGCATCGGGATGTCAAAAAGTTCCTCGAACGCAAGAATGATATTCAAAAAGCGATCCACGATGGCTCTTTCCGTGTTCATTATCAGCCTATCATTGATCTTCAATCCGGTAAGCTTAGCAGTATGGAGGCGCTCATTCGTTGGCTACATCCAGTCGATGGTATGGTTTCACCAGCTGAATTTATTCCTATTGCAGAAGAAACTGGTCTTATTTTGCCGCTGGGGGAATGGGTATTGCGTTCGGTGTGCAGGCAAATAAAGCAATGGAATACCAGGGGGATGAACGACATCAAGGTGGCGGTAAACCTGTCAGCGCGCCAATTTGAGAACAATATCCCGACTCTGGTGGGGGAAATACTGGCAGAGACGGATGTGTCGGCGGAATCACTCGGACTGGAAATTACTGAAGGTGTTGCGATGAAGAATGTTGATAACAACATTCGTATGCTGGAGGAATTGAATGCTCTTGGCATTGATATCAGTATTGACGACTTTGGCACCGGATATTCATCCCTGGCGTATCTGAAGCGATTCCCGCTACACACGTTGAAGATTGATCGTTCATTCATCCAGGACATCACTCACAATAGTGATGACCGGGAAATAACGAAAGCCATTATTGCCATGGGGCAGAACCTGAACCTGAAGGTCCTGGCCGAAGGTGTTGAAACTGAAGGTCAGCTTGAGATATTACGTGATAGCGGTTGTGACTATATTCAGGGGTATTACTTCAGTCGCCCGATGCCTGCATCCGAAATGCTGCCTTTTCTACAGGACCGGTACCTGATCAACGAGCAGCTTATGGAGTTGGTTGAGTAATATTCCTGCTGAGAATTCAATCAGCCTTCTTTACATCATTTAAGGCGGGCGTTAGGCTTGATCCGGTTTGATGTCACGGTTACTACGATGGTCTATCAGGATCAACCTCTCCCAATCAGGGAATCAATTGCTTTAAGTCATAGCGACGGAATCGCAGCGTTTGCCAAAGCAGGAACCTGGTTTACAGCTGAACAACGACTTGCCATCCTGGCGGAAGCGAGGCAAGCGCACCTGTGTACCTTGTGTGGCAAGCGCAAAAAGGCTTTGTCCCCTTATTCAGAAAAGGGTGAGCATGATTCACGTGGTGATCTTCCCGACAATATTGTTGAGGTGATTCACCGCCTGATAACTGATTCAGGCAGGTTAACTCATAGCTGGTTTACATCCGTGCTTGAAACAGGTCTTTCAGGCGAAGAATATGTTGAAATAGTTGGCGCTGTGTCGACGTCCATTATTCTCGACGGTTTTGCGGATGCATTGGGAATCGCACCGCTTGAACCAGGCGGTCCGGTAACAGGCGAGCCGGATAGAGTAACCAATGAAGATGTATTCGATGGTGGCGCCTGGCTTCCGATGCTTAACCTTACTCAGGAAATGACCGATACCGGTCTGCCGACTGGACCAAATATCCTGCGTTCAATGGGCCTGGTTCCTTCTGCTATCCAGCATTTCTTTGGTGTCATGCGCTCGCACTATGCACTGGCTGATCTTGACTTTGCCATCACCCGTTCTCAGACAGAACTGATCGCTGCAAGGGTGTCATCGCTCAATCAGTGTTTTTACTGAGCCGCCTCGCATACCATGCTGCTTCGTCGAAGTGGTGCCAAGAAAAACGAGACTTACAACTTGAATGTGGTGACCAATGCCGATGAAGGTGAAGTTGGTGTGCCGAACGAAACGTTTTTGCTAAGAATCGCAGAAGCGGTATATGAAGGAAACCATGAAGCGTTGGTGGCTATCCGAGAAGAGGGAAAGGAAACGCTCGGGGAACAAGCCTTGGTTGATGCGATTGCGGTAGCCTGCGGATTTAACGGCATTACAAAAGTGGCCAATGCGACTGGTATCCCGCTTGATGAGACGACTGAAAAAGACACGGTACAGATGCGGAAAGAAACGAAGATTGACGATTACGATGATTCTCACAAATCAGTAGTTTATCGATAGTTAGAAGAAGGAATTAGCTGTAATAGCTCAGATCTGACCTGACAGGCAGTAAGCTTCGCTCACCCTGATGAACTGATGATGAATTCCTTTTGGACAGCATCATTCTTCCGTCTTGAGGATATCTATATCAAGCACAATTACGGCCTAATGGGGCCTCACGCTATACGTTCCGTGAAGGGAACTATTCAGTCCATTTTTCGCTCACCTGCGGCGATAACTGCATGGAATGATCATAAGGATCGCTTTAATGAGGAGTTCGCCGAGTTTGTCGATGCGATGATTGCGGAGCTTCTTGAACACAGGCTGCATCGAGAACAGTATGGCGACTAAACCACCAACTCGGTCATATCCTCTACCGCACATGGACACTAAGTGCATAATGAAGCTAGCGACCCCTGCCGTGTTCCCGAGTAGAACCAAAGTGGTTTGACTGCTAGGAGAGACTGGTTTCCTTAACTTTTTCTTTCTAAGCAAAGAGCGCATGATAAGTTTTGTTTCCGTCAATAGATTGATTCATGTGAGGACAGTCACGCTTCTTGTTTTCCTGCTTACCGCTGCAAACGCTTTTGCGGAACCGATTGTGGGCAAAGTAGTTAGAGTTTTGGATGGTGATACCTTAGTTCTCTTAGCTAACAAGACGGAGCACAAAATACAGTTGGCGGAGATTGATGCGCCAGAGAAAGAACAGCCTTGGGGTAGCAAAGCAAAGCAGGCACTTTC
>JAPUGI010000265.1 GCA_027292925.1 Gammaproteobacteria bacterium | reverse complement strand
CGTTGATTGTGATCATGTCAGACATTGTAAACCTCTGTATACATTACACCCCTGGAAATAATCGGAGCCTGGTGAAGCCACATTCAGATGGCAAATAGACGGCCTCGCGTGGTACGCCCTTAACAAGGACATGCCATTGTCTGCGGTCTGTGTCTTGTCTTGGATCATCTGCTTAGCTCTGAACATGGCAATATCACATTGAAGGAGTACTAGAGCCTCTTATAGAATTTTCTTGCTGGCTACGTACACCATATTGAACCCGATGGGTTCGATCATCCTGATTGCCTCAAGCTCATAACTGGATAACCAGGAATGCATCTGCTCACAGTAATTTTACGGTTCCAATAGGATCTTGCCAAAGAAATCGCCACCATGCAGTTTTTCTTGGGCAGCGGCCCCATCAGTCAATGGAAATACGCTGTCCACCACTGCCTGGAAATTGCTTTTGCAGTAATGCGACCAGGCTGGTCCGAATTCCTCATGACGATAAGGATCAGATCCCAAAATCTTCAAGCCCATGTGGTACATATAACCAAGATTTGGGATAACGGGTGAATTGCCGGAGGTGCTACCGCAATTCACCAGTCTTCCACGTGGCGCCAGTGAAAACATCGAAGCCGCCCATAAGGCCTCGCCGACGTGATCAAATACGACGTTTACACCCATACCTTGTGTTTTTTCCCGAGCCCAGGCTGCAACATCTGTCGTACGGTTGTTACAGGTATGATCGGCGCCCAACTCAGACGCCTGTTGGCATTTTTTCTCACTGCCTGCGGTGGCCAGAATAGTCGCCCCCGCCTCTTTGGCCCATTGAATTCCGGCCATGGACACACCACTACCGGCGGCATGGATCATTAATGTCTCGCCTGCTTTGAGTTGAGCTACATCAAACAGTGCGTGATGTGCAGTCATCCATGCGGTGGGAAACATAACAGCCTGGTGCCACGACATCGTATCCGGAATGAGGTGCAAATGGGTATCGGGTGCGAGACACTTTTCCGCATAGCCACCGGCAACGGTGCCGCCCAGGATTCCGAGTTCACCGTACAGGTCGCCCATACCGGAAAGCTTCGATTCCTCAGGAACTTCAGAAAGAGAGGGGTCGACCAATACCCGGTCGCCCGGTTTTGTGCTGGTGACCTGCTCGCCAACCTCGATCACAATGCCTGCCACATCCATCCCGGAAATATGTGGCAGCGCGAACCCAGGCATGGTAAACCAACCATTGCGTTGGATAACATCAAGATGATTTACCGTTGTTGCTGCGACCTGGACCACAACATCACGAGCTCCCGGAATGGGATCAGGCTCCTCTCGATACTGTAAAACATCCGGCCCCCCAACTTGCTCGTATATCAACGCTTTCATATTTACAGTTTCCTATCTGAGCTTAAATGTGACATAAAGATGGTTATGGTTGAGTTACCGTCGATGAGTTATCGTCGAAGTAGTATGAAAAGTCTTGTGCCAGCGCGCGCCAAAACTTGAGAGCCTCAGATTAAATATATATAGCACACTACACCAGGGAACTTCTTTTGAAAGTCTGGCGATTCACAACCGAATCTTATCCACCAGAACAGCGACATCAGGCTTGGCGCGACGCGATGGATCGCTTGTGCCTGCCCGTCGGTGATTTACCCGAAGATCAACACTTTCACGGTTCTGTTTCATGCCATGTATCGCCACTCGGTATGGAATTCGCCCTTGTTGATGCAGCCGCGCATGAAATTTCCGGCAAATACCTTGACCAACCCAACGCAATTTGGCTGGTGTTATTGTTGCAGGGAAAAGCGCAATTGTTACACGATGATCAATGTATCGACCTGGAATCCAGTGATATTGCCTATGGCCCTTGCCGCACCGAGGCGACCATGCGCTTCCCGAATGATTTTCGCGTGCTGCATGTGAGGATTCCGCGTTTAACACTCAGTCCACGCGTGATTGCGCCACTCTCCCTCAAGATTGGACACCTGCGCGCCAGGTCGGGAATTGATCATATCTTTGCTGGTATGTTGCGTGCTCTGGCTGAAACGCTGGAGGATATTGCTTCCAGTCAGCTACGTCCGGTTGAACTGGCACTGACTGAATTCCTAATAACCAGCCTCGGTGGGGAAAAGACGGTATTTGGATTGGGCGGGGCTGCCGGTGCCAGAGCTTCTCATCTTCACCGCATCTGCCAGAGTATTGAAACCATGCTCGGCGATCCAGCCCTGAATGTAAATTATGCAGCACAAGTGCACGGTGTCTCTACCCGTTATTTACAGAAGTTATTTACCGGTGCGGGTACCAGCTTCAGCCAGTATGTGCGCAGCCGTCGTCTGGATCGGTGTCGCGCAGATCTGATTAGCCCCCTGCACAGTCAACTCTCTATCTCAGAAATATGCTTCCGTTGGGGATTCAATGGTTCCGCTCATTTCAGCCGGGTATTTCGTAATAAGTACGATATGTCTCCACGTGAATACCGTCGTGGCAATGGACAGGAAACACAGACGAGCCAGGGGTAATCTGCCTAACACAAAAGGCTGACAACTAGTGGGGCGCATGTGGGCAAAACAGCTGGTCAGTGATGTAAGATAATTTGTCTCTGCTGTCAGGTCATTCATAACGGCCGAACACACTGAAAGTCTGACTGTAAATAGCCAGACAGAACAACGAGAACGTAAGCAACAGGAGATGTTTCATGCCTTATCCCAATACCTTAATATTTATGGATCTTGCTACTGACGATCCCGATGCTGCTGGAAATTTCTACGCCGAGGTTTTCGGTTGGGTGAACGAAGGTCGACCCACAGGCGTATTTCATCGTTTGGGTCCTGGCCAAAACTTTATCAACCCGGATGGTTCGCAGAGCGAGATCGGCAATTTCCACCTTGGAATCTTTAATGCGAATAATGCACGTCCTCACCCTGAGCCGGAGGGTGTGGAACCACGGGTCTTAAGTGACGGTGGAAGGAGAGCGCGATTATGGATTCTTGTGAGTGACGATGACACACCTGAAAGGATCCTTGCCGCCGCCGAGAGACTCGGTGCCGAAATCCTCTGGCGCAATCATTTCTGGGCGGAATTCAAGGGATTCAATCACGCGTTTCGTGATCCCTGGGGTAATGAGATCATACTGTGGTGCAAGGCCGGAGAAAACCCGCAAATACCCGATAACTACACTCGCGAATAGGCGGCCCTACGGGACATCGTGTTCAATGAATAATTCGTTCGCTTTCAAACGCTGGTTCTTGTTTGGAATTGTAAGTTTGATCTTTTTCGCGATCATTGGATCGACTTACGGCTCACTGGGGGTTCTATTCCCTTTCATGCTCCCAGAACTGGGTTTGAGTTGGACTGAGGCTGGAGCCGGCTTCACTATTTTAGCCATGATGACGGGTATCACCGCATTGATCCCGGCCTGGATGATCAGGCGATTCGGAATCAAGGCTACCTTTGGGGTGGGTGGTCTCGCCATGGCAAGTGGTGCTGTTTTATTCGCCACCTGTCACAGTCTCAATCAATTTTATCTGGCAGCAGGTTTGATGGGTTACGGTTTCAGCCATTGTGCAACCGTACCCGCCGTGCACATGTTGAATAACTGGATGCCTGATAAACGATCATTCGTAATCGGTGCATACATGACCATCGGTGGGCTTGGTGGTGTTGCCGGCCCATTGCTTGCTACCGGAATAGAAGCGGCAACCGGATCCTGGCGCATGTATTGGTGGGCCGTCGCGACATCACTCATTTTGCTCACGCTGGTAGCGGTCATCTTTGTCAAAGAGAAACCTGAACAGGAATTGACTGAAGGGGAAGAAGCCACGCCGCTCGCTGAAAAGCGATCGCAGCGAGTCTACAAAACAACTACTGATTGGGACTACAAAGACGTGCTTCGTTGTCCGCAATTCTATGTCATTGTCGCGGCCATGAGCATGACACTGTTTTGTACTGTCACGATGAGCAGCTGGGCCGTGGTACATATGGGCACATTGGGTATATCAACGGCAATTGCGGCTACCGCATTGAGTACACAGGCATTACTCAATGCCATATCGCGTGCTCTCGGCGGCATATTCGCCACAATCATTGATCCGAAGTGGCTGCTGGTATCTGCGTTGATAGCAGAAATTGTGGGCATGCTGGCGCTGTCCGTTGCGGACGATCCTGTGATGGTGGCCTTATTCATTTTCGGAGAAGGTTACGGTTTTGGTATGTGCCTGTATGCAACTACCATCCTTCTAATTAATTATTTTGGGCCGGAACAAACTCCGGAGATACTAGGGACATTAAATCTCATCACCACTGTTGCCATGCTGGGACCGATTTTGGGCGGGTATGTGGGTGATACTTTCGGTAGTTTTGCATTCGTCTTTCAGGGCTACGGATTCTTTCTGCTAATCATTGCTGTGGCTGTGGCACTGATGCGACCTCCACAGAGAAAAACCATCGAAGCAGGCATAACGGTTTAGATAAATAACGGAGTACTAGATTTTGGTTTCTCCGAAACCACCACCACCCGGTGTGTGCATCAGCACTTCATCGTTTTTCGACATCTCTTTTTTCCGCGCCTCAAGACTTGCCTCTCCATTAATCAGAAATGCACCAACGGCACCCGGTTCTCCACCCTCCAATCCTCCAGCCGGGATCCTTAAACGGCTGGGGATGGCATTTAGCAACCAGCCCTTACCCGTGCGCATGCGAAATCCAATGCGCTGGCCATCGCCACCTTTGTGAATGCCACTACCGCCGGAACCCCGCAACAGCTCTTTACAACTGAATTCAATAGGAATTGATGCCTCAAGCACTTCAATTGGAACGGCTGATACGCCCGTGGGATAGCAAGTTGCTGAAAGACCGGCCTTGCCGGCGCGAGCACCCATACCGCCTGAGTAATTAAACATGGAGCTCGTGAACGGCCGATCGTTTTTGTCACGCCCCTGGATCTGTATGGTCCATACAGCACCGGATCCTTCTGCCAGGACCCGCTCCGGCATAATCGCCGACAGCGCATTGAGGATGGGGAAGGGTACATACATCCCGACCACGTGACGTGCATTGACCGGGACCGGATACTCGGCATTGACAATACAATTGCTCGGCAATTTCACCTTAATTGGTGTCAAACTCCCCGCATTATTCGGTAGGTCAGGGTTGAGTATGCTGCGTACCGCAAAAGTACTATAGGCATGAGTGTAAGCAGGCACGACGTTAATGCCGTGTTTGCTGGGAGCGGAACTGCCGTCAAAGTTGATCATGACCTCTCCCAGCTCGGTGTCGATTGTCACGGCTGTTTTCAAGGTGATGACATCGCCACCGGGTATATCGAACGAAGTTTCACCATGGTAGGTTCCTGCAGGCAATTTACGAATATCCGCGCGTGTCGACTGTTCGGAGCGGTCAATGATTTCTTTGGCCAATTCTTCGATATCGTCCAGCTGATAGCGATCGCACATGGCGTTCAATCGTTCTCCTCCCATTTTACCGCTGGCAAGCTGGGCGGAAAGATCACCAAATATGGCGTCCGGTGTACGTACATTGTGTTTGATGATCTGGTGCAAGGATGGGTTCGGCAAGCCCCGTTCATGTAGTTTCAGAACAGGGATCCAAAGTCCTTCTTCATGAATATCACGGGCACCCGCTCCGATACCGTAACCACCAATATCTGTGTGATGAATGGTAGAGCCGGCATAGCCAATCAATTTATCCTTTCTAAAGATTGGGGTAAGCAAGGTGATATCGAAAAAATGCCCAGCCGACAGCCAGGGATCGTTTGTGATCAGGACATCGCCCGGTTCAATCTCTTGAGGTGGGATAATACCGATCATGTTTTTTGCGGCGGCAGCGAGAGAATTAATATGACCTGGTGTGCCGGCGAGACCCTGAGCAACCATGCGTGCATTGACGTCAAATATTGCGGTTGCCAGATCACCTGCCTCCCGCACGATGGGGCTGAACGCCGTCCTTTGCAAGGCTTTTGCCTGCTCGCTGACGATGCTGATCAAATTTCCCCACATGATTTCAAGTTCGATACCATCCATCTTATTTTTCCTCCTGTCGGTTTGCGATCAGGTTGCCATCGGCATCAGTTTTCAGGCGCCAGCCAGGTAAGATGAATACGGTTGTTTCGCGCTCTTCGATAATTACCGGACCATCGATGGCCTGGTCCTGAGAAAGTGACGATCGGTCATAGACGGGCACTTCTATCGTCTTATGATCAATATAGACACTGCGGGTCTGTTTCGGCTCGCCCGGCGTTTGTGTCAATGTAATGATTGCTTCCCGACCGGTTTCACCACCATGGGCCGTGACCCGCCAACTTACCACTTCCACCTCCATATCATCCAGCTGGACAGCGTAAAGTGCGTCGTAGTCACGATCAAAACGCGCGCGAATGTCGTGCTGATCCTTGGTTGC
>JAPUGI010000264.1 GCA_027292925.1 Gammaproteobacteria bacterium | reverse complement strand
AGATTATTCCACCGTTTATTGACCACAACACGATGTCCAACATTCTTGATGGCATGGCAGAAATAGATGGATTGTCCCTGCAGCGTGACGAAACAATTAGAAGAATGATCACGAATCGTTTCAAGATGAACCATGTCCTGGATTTTAAGGTTCATGAAAATGTGGAACTCAAGCGTAGTAAAAAAGGTGTACGAATTATTATGGACTATGAGGTCAGCATGAATCTGTTTAGGAACGTGGATTTGATATCATCATTTGACAAGTCAGTTGAAATGAGAAACTGAGCCCCCTAGTAGGATTGAAACAGGTTCAAGTGGTTCAGAATGCAACCCCACTATCGGCGCTGGAGAAAAAACTAGGTTATCGGTTTCGACGCCAGGAATTGCTTAACCAGGCGTTGACCCACCGGAGTTATGGTGCGGTGAACAATGAGCGGCTGGAGTTTCTGGGTGACGCAATATTGAATTTCGTTGTTGCCGACGCACTGTACGAACAATTTCCGAGCGCCCATGAAGGGCAACTGAGCCGATTACGCGCCCGCCTGGTTCGTCGCCAGACACTTGCCGAGATCGCACGAGAAGTTTCTCTTGGTGACCACCTCATTATGGGGACCGGGGAACTGAGAAGTGGCGGATTCGATAGAGACTCAATCCTTTCTGATGCCCTTGAAGGCATCATCGGGGCGATATACATCGATGGTGATCTTCAAAGTGCCAGGGTAAATATCCTTGCCTGGTTCACTTCAAGGCTGGAAAGCCTGTCTCTAGATAATTCACAAAAGGATTCAAAAACACGGCTTCAGGAATTCCTGCAGGCTAAACGGGCGATGCTCCCGGAATATGTGATCACAAAAATGACTGGAAAAGCGCCCGACCAGGTGTTCACGGTGGAGTGTCGCTCTGAAATGTTAAGTGAGGTTGCAGTAGGCCAGGGAGAAAACCGGCGAATTGCTGAGCAGATGGCCGCAACCCACGCGTTAAGTCTGCTAGGAGTGCCCGAAGAAGGTTCCGCTCATGGAAAATAACACGGTGGATAGCAAACGTTGTGGATATGTCGCAATTCTTGGTCGCTCCAATGTAGGAAAATCAACCTTGTTGAATATGATGCTAGGGCAAAAAGTCAGCATCACATCACGCAAACCCCAAACAACCCGCCATCAACTGTTGGGGATCAAAACGACGGATTCGTCCCAGGTCTTGTACGTCGACACGCCCGGGATTCACGGGAATGAACAACGGGCGATCAACCGATATATGAATCGCAGCGCCAGGAGCGTGATCCGGGATGTGGATGTCATCGTTTTTGTAGTGGATCGAACACAATGGAACAGCGATGACCAGTTAGTTGCGGATTCCATAGGGGAAACACAAACTAAACTTATTGTAGCCGTGAACAAAATTGACCTGATCAAGAACAAGCAGGAACTCTTGCCACAGCTGTCAAAGATCCAGGAGGTAGTTCCACGGGCTGAAATTATACCCATTTCGGCCACCACCGGTGAAAATGTTGAGAGGATGGAGTCACTCGTTGAAGCAGCATTGCCCATGAGCCCCTATTATTTTCCAGATGACCAGATTACAGATCGTAGCCAACGTTTCCTTGTGGCCGAAATTATTCGAGAAAAACTGATGCGCCAACTGGGGGATGAGATTCCTTATGCCGTTACCATCCAGATAGAGCGTTTTGTGAGGAAGAATAAAACGACTCATATCGACGCAACGATATTTGTTGAGAGAGAGGGTCAAAAAGCAATCCTCATTGGCAGCAAAGGCGAAAAGCTGAAACGAATAGGCAGTGATGCCAGGTCAGATATCGAGCGACTGCTGGAAACCAAGGTGATGCTGACAACCTGGGTAAAGGTGAAGACAGGTTGGTCCAACGATGACAGGGCACTAAAGAGCCTCGGTTATGATGATGTCTGAACCCGTCACGCATCATGTTTACATTTTACATAGTCGAAACTACAGGGAAACCAGTCTGCTGGCAGATATCTTCTCCAAAGAAGAGGGAAGATACTCGCTGGTAATCCGCGGAGCAAAAAGCCGCAAGTCCAGGTACCAGGGGCTAATTCAACCCTTCTCTCCAATGCTTGTTACTAGCTATGGTAAGGGCGAGCTGAAAACTGCCGGTGCAATTGATTTCACCCATAGATCATGGCGAATCAAGGGAGAACATCTTCTGATTGGGTTATACGTGAACGAATTACTCTATCGCGTACTGGGTAAGTTCGATCAACTTCCCGATTTGTACTGCGACTATGAGAAGCTGCTGGCAGAACTTGAGAAAGATGTTTTCGAAACCCCATTCCTAAGAGAATTTGAGCTTTCGCTGCTGGCAAATCTTGGTTACGGGATTACTTTTGATTTTGATGTACGAACTCAAAAAAACATCAGACCTGACGCACAGTATCGATTTGTTGCGGAGGAAGGGTTCCATTCTTTTGTCGATCAAGTAGACCTAGAAAATACTTTTCCGGGTGAACATCTGCTGGCCATAGCCTCGGGTGAATATTCAGGCGATGCGGGGAAGATCTTGAAACGGGTGGTCAGGAAATCTCTGCAACCGCTACTTGGAGAAAAACCACTCAAATCCAGGAGCCTGTTTGAAGGCAGGTAGGTCGGAGTAAAAACTCAATCACGATAGACGTGAGAATACAAAAACTCTGGCAGTTTTTACTCCTACCCCAAATTTTTCGGTGTAATCGTAATCGAATTCCCAAAAGGATCCGAATTCTCATGGTGCCATATCATCAGGGAGCTAATCTCACTGTTGACGATATCTAGTGCACCTCTGATATCGCCCTGGGAACTTGTTTTCAGGAGCGTCTCCAACTTTGTAATGGCGCTTCCAAGTCTTGGCACACCGCAATATCGGATAGCGCCATGAAGTTTGTGTACCGCCTCTCTCAACACCTGACGATCTTTGTTCCTGAAAGCAATGTTGATTTGTGTCTGGTCTTCGGGAAGCGTGGTGATTAAAAGCTGAAACAATTCATCAGCGAGTTCAGGTCGATCGTTGGCCGTTGATAATGACAGCTCACGATCAAATACGATTTCCTCTATTTTTCTTGGTGCAGCAACCGGTGCCTTTGATTCGATATTTTCTATCTGACGTCGCAGCACTGACTTCAAGCCGTCAATTCTGATAGGTTTAATAACTACCTGCGACATGCCGCCGTTCAGGTAGTCGCGCCGCTCTTCACGAGTGGCGTATGCAGTTAACCCGACTATGGGGAGTATTTCAGTAGCCTGTTCAAGAATTTTTTTCGTTGCTTCAAGGCCGTTCATGCCCGGCATCCGGACATCCATAAAAACAAGGTCGAAATGATTTTCGCGGCAGAGATCTACTGCGCTGACACCATTACTTGTGGTTGTGACTTTATGGCCAAGCTCTGTTAACTGTAATTCGAGTAGGTGTAGATTAGCGGCGTTGTCATCCACCGCTAAAATGTCGTAACTGGGTTTCATGTCGCTTTTTATGGCAGCTCTTTTTATATTACTTTATGACCAGAATGAATTTATATATATGATCCAGATATTATATGAATTCCGCCTGATCTCCTATTATTGACCTTTACTCGGTCTCTGAATCCGGCTGTGTGAGTGCTATTTATGAATAATCAGTATCCGACAATTGAAAACTGTGTAGGCAATACTCCCCTGGTGCGGTTGCAGAGACTTCCTGGACAGACCAGCAACATTGTGCTGGTGAAACTTGAAGGTGACAATCCAGCCGGGTCAGTGAAAGATCGGCCTGCAATGAGCATGATAGTAGGCGCCGAAAAACGGGGAGACATTAGCCCTGGAGATACGCTTATTGAGGCCACCAGTGGCAACACCGGTATTGCGCTGGCGATGGCCGCG
>JAPUGI010000263.1 GCA_027292925.1 Gammaproteobacteria bacterium | reverse complement strand
GGCTAACCCGCGTATTGCACAAAGGCGGACGAATAAGTGACAAATTATGGATGTTTTGAAGGATCGTTTCATGTTATTCCTCATCTTGGCCACAGCTTTGCACGCATTGGTTCTTCTTGGTGTCAGTTTTGGGAACACGCTGAAACCTTCGCCCCGGCTGGCTGACACCCTGGAGGTCGTGCTGGTGAAGTGGCGGTCGGAAAACGCGCCGGAAGAGGCAGATTTCCTGGCACAGGCATCACAGCAGGGTGGGGGTGAGGTGACCGAGAAATTACGGCCCTCGCAACCGGTGAGCGGCGAGCTGCCAACTCCGGAGCTGGGCCATGATGCGTGGCAGAGTACTCCGGCCATGCCGGTTCCCGAACCCGAAACACGCGAAATTGTTGCGCGGGAGACCGAAACTGCAAAAGTGTTGGAGCAAACCCGTATTGAGCAACCTGATACCCCACGGCCCAGTGCTGCCAGGTTGATGCGACAGAGCATGGAGATGGCCAGCCTTCAGCCCGAACTGAGCAGACATATACAGTGGAAATCAAAGCTGCCGCGACGTAAATTCATTTCCGCCAACACTCAGGAATACGAATTTGCCAGCTATATGCGCGCCTGGGTATCGAAGGTTGAGCGCATCGGCAATATGAATTATCCCAGCGAATTGCGCCAGAAAAAGCTTCATGGCGACCTGGTATTGACCGTGGGGATACACCAGAATGGCACGGTCGAAAGTATTGACATCATGCGCAGTTCTGGTATCGCACAAATCGATCAGGCCGCGGTCAGGATCGTCAAAATGTGCGCTCCCTATTCACCTCTTCCCAACAACATCTCTGAGCAGGTTGATATTCTCCACATCACCCGGACCTGGCGCTTCGAAACCAATTTCGGTGTGGAGTAAGCTCTCATCTTTTATCTTCTTTGTTTATCCCCTTTGTTTATCGCTTTTAGTTCAATCGTATTGCCATCCGGATCCCTGATGTAAACGGACGGGCCGAAACCCTGCGCCCCATAGCGTAATTCAAATTCACTTGCTTCGATTCCCTGCTGTGATAACCAGTCCAGCAACGCTTGCTCCTCAAAGGAATCGATTTGCAGGCAGAAATGGTCCAGGTTGTTTTGCGTTGCTGTCGGCGGGCCCCCGCCATGGCGGCCAAGTTCGCTGTCCACGGCAACGATGTCGATCAGTGCGCTTCCGGCCCTGAGTTGGTACAGGCCCACTTCCTCCGGAAGGGTCCGTTCCACGGTACAGCCAAGCACTCGGGAGTAAAAATCCACCATGTCGGCCAGGTGCGCGGTGCGCAACACGATGTGGTCGATGGCCCGGACCCTGATCACGCTTTCTCCGGCCCAATCCATTTTTTAACGTGTGGGGCGCTGTAGTTCTGGAAACGGTCCAACAGGGTACTGGCCGATTGCTCCATCATAATCATAGGGCGGAATTCCTGCTGTACGAATCGCTGGTCAATGGCGTGTTCCAGGAAGGTAAACAGGTGGTCGTAATAGGAAGAAATATTCAACAGACCGCAAGGCTTCCGGTGCAATCCCAGTTGTGCCCAGGTCAGCATTTCAAAGATTTCTTCGATGGTGCCCCATCCCCCTGGTAGGGCAATGAATCCATCAGACAACTCGGCCATTTTGGCCTTGCGCTCGTGCATTGAATCCACCACGAACAACTCGTTCAGACCTCTGTGCGCGACTTCCCTGTTGGCCAGTACACCAGGAATCACGCCAAAAGCTTCACCGCCTTTTTCCAGTACTGCATCAGCAATAGTGCCCATAACGCCGATACTGGCGCCGCCGTAGACCAGGGCGATTCCACGTACTGCCAGTTCATGTCCCAGGGTTTGGGCTGCATCCCGGTATTGGGGTAATTTGCCGGGGCTGGAGCCACAGTAGACACAGATTCGTTTCAATTGGATTTTTCGCAAGGCCTCATCATCGGGCTGTTCTGCATTTCACTGAGCAAGATTCCAGGCCCTGTTAACAGGCCCTAAGACGCTCACATTACCATCGTTACAAGGAACATTGCAGGTAAATTAAGTATTCCATTCCGCGCTCGGCGGTTTTTATGGGCTGCATAGGAGTACTGCGTTTGACTAGTGTATGAAAATAATGTAACATATTGATTACTCGTAATAAATCAACCCTAAATAAACAATTCCTGGAGAAGGATTATTACCATTATTCAAGGAGATATCGTTCACCATCCCCACCACGGCATCGGTCAGGTCCAGTCCATCCGCAAGAGAAGTTTTTCAGGAGAAGAGGAAACCCTTTTTGCACAAGTGTATTTCAAGCGTGACGGACTGACGCTGATGATGCGCAAGCAGGATCTGGCGAATACCGTCCGCAATCCGATTAACGCCAGCGAAGCCAAACAATTGCTCGACCACCTCGAGAAATGGGATGGTAGGGTGAGCAGCCAGTGGAAAGTCCGTGCTAATGCCAATCAAGTAGCGATGGAGCGTGGCGACCCGTTTGACTACGTCGATGTCTACAAGGGATTGAGCAGGCTGGAGGCAGAAGGAACTCTGCGCGCCTCGGACCGGGCACACCTGAATCAGGCCTTGGCTTTTTTGGTCGAGGAACTCGCCAATGCCTTGGGTAAAACGCCTGAGCAGGCCCGCGACCAGATTGCCAGTGCCTAGTTCAGGACACTACACTAGAGCCATATGATCGCGTGAATGTTGCATGAAGCAACAATCACTCAGCAACTATCACGCGCCACTTCTCAAGCTTCTCCTCTACAGTCATGCCTGCATTGGCCGGGCTGGTCGAAGGCATGCGTTGCAGGGCGATTTCAGCTTGCCTGGCTGCTAAGCCGGGAAGCACATGTATCCGGTAGACCGATTCAGCCTTGGCGCCGTTGAAATAGACGCGGGTGATGCCGGGGTGTTCCTCGAAAAACGTCCTGAAATCATTGGTGACAATACTGCGATCATCGATATCCGAGTCCAGGCTGCTATGGCGGGTGCAGGCCTGTAGTACGTCCCAGATCGCGATGCCTCCCGCTGTAACTTGCAGCGTCCGGTTTGCGTAATCCATTGCCGTAATGTCGAGTAG
>JAPUGI010000262.1 GCA_027292925.1 Gammaproteobacteria bacterium | reverse complement strand
AGCGAATCCACTGACAATAATTTTCGACCTTGGCTCTGCCATCGTCTGATTTGATGGAATGGGTATGTAAATCCAGTATCACTTGATTCCCATGTTATTTACGTAGCAACAAGCTGCCACAGGCACTGGTGATGTGCAAGTTTGATGACTCCCGGCTATGGGATATTATCAGCGCATAAGTTGCTGCTTACAGTTTCCTGAACTTCTACACCATCATTTGTTAACTGCAAAATAGCAGATGTAACCCCTTCCTCACTGATTTCCAGCATGCCGATCGTACCAAGCCTTAACGATTGATTTCGCGGTAGCGTAGGAGATCCCGGGTTGATACACAGCAGGTCCTCTACCTGGTGCACGCCTTCCCGGTGCGTGTGGCCATAAATCAGCACCCGGGGTCGATGTTCGAAGTGTTTATCCACATAACGGAAAATATCCTCGCTGGATTTCCTTGCAGGCGAGGGAAGACGATGGATCATGCCGATGCTGATCCCTGCAAATTCGAATAGCCAGGAATCTTGAATACGATCATCCACCAGACCAGCATCACCGTTGCCACGGGACACATAGGTTGGTGCGAGTTCTGATAACTGGTCAACGATATCGATCGTGTGCAGATCACCGGCATGCAGGATGCAATCCACGTCCTGAAATGCCACCATAGCCTGGGGCCAGAGTTCCTGAAGCGATCCCGGCATGTGAGTGTCTGAAATAAGTCCGATGCGCATGAATGAAGAATAGCTAATTAAGCGTGAAATGGCATCGGTTGGTTTATGGTCTTAATATAAATAGCCGACACTACAGGAGTCGTTAATGGGCAAACCAACAAGAACAAGCGATGACTATGATCCTGAAGTACTGGAACTGTTTGATGCCTATGTACATGGGGCAATAGATCGCAGGGAATTTCTAAGAAAAGCTGCGGTCGTCACGGTGGGCGGTTTGACAGCCCGGGGACTGTTACCAAATTATGTGCAGGCGATGGAAATTGAACTTAACGATCAGCGGATTCAAGGCGAATACCTGAATTTCCCCTCTCCAGATAACTGGCAAGGCTATCTGGTTAAGCCGACTGATGGTGCCGGACCATGGCCCGGGGTGCTTGTTATTCATGAAAACAGGGGCCGCAATCCCTACATAGAAGATGTCACTCGAAGGCTGGCGGTCGCCGGGTTTATTGCCATATCGCCGGATGCGCTGACCTCCTTTGGCGGCTGGACCAGCGATGATGAGGGGAGAAAACAACAACGGACCCTTGATCGTTCAGCTATGCTGGAAAACTGGATGGCGGGATTTAGGTACTTGAAATCTCACCCCGAATGTTCCGGCAGGGTGGGTGCGGTTGGATTCTGTTATGGCGGTGGAGTTGTCAACTCTCTGGCGACACGGTTGCCAGATCTGGCTGCTGGCGTTCCGTTCTACGGCAGTCAGGTGCCACTTGAAAAGGTATCCAGTATCAAATCACCACTGCTGATCCAAAATGCAGAGTTAGATCCGCGTATCCTTAAAGGCGCGCCCGCGTATGAAGAAGCATTGCAAAAGGCAGGGGTGGAGTTTGAAGCGTATATTTATAAAGGTGCGCGCCATGGCTTCCACAACAACTCAACTCCCCGTTACGACGATGCAGCGGCACACCTCGCATGGCAGCGAACTATTGCGTTTTTTGATAAGTACTTGAGATAGGTTCATGATAGATCATATGGTACAACTTGAAACCCTGCCTGCAGACACCCAAGTCGACGATATCGTTGAAATCTTTAAGCGCGATGGCGCCTGTATTGTCAAAGATGTTATGTCTCCTGATGTCGTGAGTCAAACCATGAGCGAGGTGATGCCCTATGTTGAACGAACTAAATATGGGGGTGATGATTTTACCGGCAGAAATACCCGCCGAACGGGAGCGCTGGTAGCACGCTCGCCGATTTGTCGGGATATTGTAACGAACGAACTGATCCTGTCTGTCGCCAATCAGTTTCTAACTCCTTTTACAGAACGTATTATTCTTCACCTGACTCAAACCATCTATATAGATCCAGGTCAGGGCGCACAGGTATTCCACCGCGACAGGTTGGCGTGGGGAAATCATATCCCGCGTAACATCGAACCCCAGTTCAATACCCTATATGCGCTGACGGACTTCACTGCGGACAATGGCGCAACACGCGTAGTGCCGGGGAGTAATCACTGGGACTGGGACCGCCGGGCAGAAGCCGATGAGAAATGCCAGGCAGAAATGAGTCGGGGCTCGGTGCTTTTATATTCCGGCAGCGTGCTGCACTCAGGTGGTGAAAACAGAACTGAGGCATCCAGGATGGGGCTGAATATTACCTATTGCCTGGGCTGGCTTCGCCAGGAAGAAAACCAGTATTTGTCTTGTCCGCCTCATGTGGCGAAAGACCTGTCCCCGGACTTACAGGAACTTCTTGGCTATACCATGGGTAACTATGCGTTGGGGTATTATTCCGACCCATTGGCAGAGCGAAGCGCCGGAATTTT
Source organism: Gammaproteobacteria bacterium (assembly GCA_027292925.1). GTDB lineage: Bacteria > Pseudomonadota > Gammaproteobacteria > Pseudomonadales > Azotimanducaceae. The sequence goes on along the minus strand of JAPUGI010000262.1, from coordinate 4,300 downwards.
GCAACCGGAAACAGCGCTTGGTGTGAAATCAAGAAATAAAATCGATAGTGGAATTGCAGAATGAAAAAGTCACTCAAACGTCGTTCATTTCTTCGCCTGGGTGCGTTAACCGGACTTGCCTCGGGTATTTCGCTACCTGGATTTGCCACAGATAAAGTGAAATCAGGTACCAGTGCCGGTGTTCAACGTTATGTCACTCTGGGGCGAACGGGCCTGAAGATTGCCGATATCTCCTTCGGCTCCAGTCGATTGCGAAATGGAGAAGAACATCTGGTGGAACATGCTTTCGATCAGGGCATAAATTACTTCGATACCGCCGAAAGCTATACAGGTGGCAGATCCGAAGTAGTAATAGGCAACGCGCTTAAAGGGAAAAGGGATAAGGTTATCCTGGCAACGAAAATGGCTGTAGGGACCAGAACCCGCAGCGATACCATAATGCACTCGTTAGAAGAAAGCCTGAGAAGACTTCGAATGGATTATATCGATATCTTTTTCAATCATTCAGTCAATGATGTAGCCCGTCTGAAAAATCCTGAATGGTCAGAGTTTGTGGATAAAGCAAAACAACAAGGCAAGATCAGGTTTACAGGTATGTCAGGACACGCCGGACACCTGGCGGAATGTGTGGACTATGCAGTGGAACATGACATGTTCGATGCCATGTTGTTAGCTCAGAATTTCGGTGAAGACCCCAGCTTCTATGAAAGAATGACACGTTCATTTGATTTCGTTGCGAACCAATACAAACTGCCTCCGGTAATGGCAAAAGCAAAAGCCAAAAATGTTGGCATCATCGCCATGAAGGTGTTGCGTGGAGCGAGACTGAATGATATGCGCCCCTATGAAAAAGGTGGTGCGACATACGCACAGGCTGCGTTCCGCTGGACGCTCAACAACCCGAATGTAGACGCGGCTATTGTGTCTATGACATCCCGGGACAAGATTGATGAATTTCTCGGGGCGTCAGGAACCACGGCGGTGACTCAAGAAGACATGGAACTGCTCGAACAATATGCGCAATTAACAAACATGACTTACTGTCGACATGCTTGTAATGATTGTGAAGGCGCTTGTCCTTACGGAGTGCCGATTGCTGATGTACTGCGAACGCGTATGTATGCAACCGATTATGGTGACTTCTCCTTTGCAAAATCCGAATACAATTTGTTGGAAGGTTCAGCAAGCGCATGTCTTACCTGTGATGGTTCCCCCTGTAGGGATGCCTGCACACATAATATTCCCATTGCGGAGCTGTGTGGCCCGACCCACCAAATGTTGAGTTAGTGGTCTGTCGGACTCGGAATTAATCTACTCGTGCATATCCATCTTGATTTGCTAGGCGGTATTTCCGGCGACATGTTTATTGGCGCCATGCTTGACTGTTTTCCGGAACGAATAGAGAAACTGCCTGACCTCATGAAGGCTGCAGGTTTCGCTGACCTGGTGGATTTACAATGTAAAGAGACCAACGACGGCGTCCTGAGGGGAACTCTTTTCAAGGTGGTGGCCGGCACTGATGCAGAAAGTCATGATCATCGGCACTATTGCGATATCAAGGAAAAAATATCCGGGTCGGCGCTGGATAGCTCAACAAAAAAGATTGCCCTCGGCATTTTTCAGCTGATTGCAGCCGCAGAAGCAAAGATCCATGGCAACGATATTGATAAGGTTGCCTTTCATGAGGTGGGAGCGTGGGATTCTATTGCAGATATCGTTTGCGCTGCGTCCTTGATCAGCGGTAGCGATGTTTCATCCTGGAGTGTGTCCAGACTTCCGATTGGTAAGGGGCAAGTGAACACAGCCCATGGCCAATTACCGGTACCGGCACCTGCTACCAGTTTGATGCTGGAGGGATTTGAGTTCTTCGACGATGGCATAGAAGGTGAACGTATAACGCCTACCGGTGCCGCGATCTTGAAGTATCTTGATCCGGCGCCTGGGATACCTGGCGGTGCGTTTTTGAATCGTTCCGGGTTTGGTTTTGGCGGCAAGAAATTCCCTGGTATTTCGAACGTACTTCGATTATTGGTATTTGATACTGATCAGACTGTGGGCTGGGATTCGGATCAGGTGTTGCAGCTGGAATTTGAAGTGGATGACCAGACCGCGGAAGAACTTGCCGTCGCTCTGGAACAGATTCGCGCGCTCAAAGGTGTGATAGACGTGGTTCAGTTCGCTGTGTTCAGCAAGAAAGGCAGGCAAAGCACCAGCATCCGTGTATTGTCCATCCCGAAAATTGAACAGACACTTATCGAACATTGTTTTACGGTAACCAGTACACTGGGTGTCAGGCGCCAGTTGACGACACGATCCTTACTTCGACGCTCGCAGCTGGTAGTACGCCATGGTGGGAAGGATTACAGGGTGAAGGTGGCGATGCGCCCGGGTGGATTAACAGCCAAAGTAGAGATGGACGATTTGTCCCCGGATACTGCTGTTCGGCACCTGATTGAGGAGTCAGCTTTAAAACAGTTTCGAGAATCTAATGATTAAGCTAGCGAGATTAAAAACAGTCCTGGAACAGACGGGACCAGTTGCCGTCGCTGTAAGCGGTGGTGTTGATAGCATGACGCTGGCAGTTGTTGCGCATCATGCCAACAGAGAAAGCCAGATGTTTCACGCTTTGTCTCCCGCTGTGCCCGAGCGGGCCACTCAGAGGGTAAAAAACTATGCTGACAAAGAAGGATGGAATCTGTATTTAATAGACGCGGGTGAAATTCGTGATCCGAAATACCTGGCTAACCCGGTCAATCGTTGTTACTTCTGCAAGACCAATCTCTATGACACTATTTGTGAAAATACGGATCTGGTTGTGATATCGGGAACAAACATGGATGATCTCGGGGATTATCGGCCCGGGCTTGTTGCCGCAGATGAACATGCGGTAAGACACCCGTATGTTGAGGCTGGAATTAGTAAGTCGGAAGTTAGAGACATTGCCAGATCGTTGGGATTGTCTGATCTGCAGGATCTGCCCGCAGCACCTTGTCTTTCCAGTCGTGTGATGACCGGTATCGCGATTGATGAAAAATTGCTACCAATTATCAACGAGGTGGAGGAATCACTATGGCAGAGCCTGCAATTATACATTCCCATAAGAGGAGTACGCTGCAGGATTCGCCCCGATGAGGTTGCCATCGAAATCGACACCCAGGAAGATGTCGATGCGACATCTGCTTATGCCCGCGAAGCTATAGGTATCGTAACGACCCTGTTTGAAAAACATGGCTATCAGGAATATTTACAAACTGTTTCCATTGAGCCGTATAAACGCGGCAGTGCCTTTCTTATTGAAACTCTCCCGATCGACTAGCGAGTGACCGGTTAATGAATGACAGTCACGAGGTCAACCTGGACTTTGACCGCGAGAATAGAACTGGTCTGGCAGAAGCAGTATTTTGCCACGGCAAAAGCTTGCAGCAGCTGCAGGATATTTGTGGACAGATCAATGAATCCGGTAAGTCGATGCTGTTTACCAAACTGGAATCAGACATGTTTAATCGCCTTGGCGACAACTTGCCAGACAGTTTTCCGGACAATTTTCTGGAATACGACCCGATCTCCCAAACAGCATTCCACAAACCCTACCAAAGAAAATCAAAAGATCTGGTTGCTGTGGTAACCGGCGGCAGTTCTGATGTGCCTGTAGCCAGGGAAGCATCACGTACGTTAAAGTTTTACGGGCATGAAGCCCTGGCGATTGATGACGCCGGTGTCGCCGGATTATGGAGAATAACTGAGAGATTGGACGAACTACGAAATCGAAAGATCGTTATTTGCATTGCCGGAATGGATGCTGCATTGCCTACGGTTTTAGGTGGCCTGATCCCAGCTTCAATAATTGCGGTACCCACCTCTATCGGCTACGGCATGGCGAAAGACGGCGAAACTGCGCTACATTCCATGCTCGTTAGCTGTGCACCCGGTCTCGTTGTCGTCAACATCGACAATGGCTACGGTGCCGCCTGCGCCGCCATCAGGATGCTGAATTCCTAAATCATAAGCGCACATCATCTTTTACGCCGCGTTCAAACAGAGGTTCCAGTTCCTGAGAAGCAACATCGGCCGCGACTTGTTCTTCAAGATCACCAACATTGTCAGCATCAAATTCCTCGGCCGCCTGGATAATCTTCGGCAGTAAGGTGGCATCGCTTGAAGTATTGAGAAACAGACCGGGGCGTCGGAGTACCCAGTGAACCGCTCTACGCAAGGCATCATCTTCACGAATTGGCTCGTACCAACTGAACTTTGGAGAATCATCACCTTCCTGCCATCGTCGCTTGGCGATTGACTTGAT